>DASWFM010000282.1:0-3331 GCA_036394235.1 Solirubrobacteraceae bacterium
CGCCATAGGGTTCGCCCTTTCTCGGGCTCGTCGGGATCTCCGGCCGGGCCCTCTCGGCGTCTCCGGAATACCCGTCGACACCGCTGACAACCAACTATTCATTTGTGACGCCTATTGCATAGACGTCGTATCCATCGTAGACCCTTCACAGGCCGGTGAACCGAACGAGGATCAGCTGCCCTGCCGGGCCTGCGAGCACTCGCGGCTATGGCGCGGCATCCCGAGCGGTCTTGGCCGGATCGGGGCCGCCGGCCCAGAAGTGGACCATGCCACGCAGACGAAGAGCGCCGCCGTGGGCCGTCTGATCGCGACGGGCGACTCCACCGAGGGCGCCGGACAGGGCGGAACGACGGCCGACCAGGCGCCGCGTGCGGGAGCGGACGGCGACGAGCGCCCGGTGGTGCGCCTCGCCGCACCCTCCGCGCGCGCCGTGGTGCGGATGGTGCTGCTGCTGGTCGTCACCGCGGTCCTCCTGTATCTGCTCTGGAAGGTACGGACCGTCGTGAGGCTGATCGGAATCAGCCTGTTCCTCGCGCTCGCGCTGATCCCGGTCGTCGACGCGTTCGACCGGCGCCTTCGCATGCACCGCGCGGCGATCATCCTGATCGTCTACATCGTGCTGCTCGGGGCCGTCGTCGTGATCGGCGCCGTCGTCGTTCCGAGCCTCGTCAAAGAGATCGGACAGCTCTCCCACGACGCGCCACGTTACGCCCGCGAGCTGCGCGGAAACGCGACCTTCCGCCACTACGACAACCGGTATCACATCAGCGGCAAGCTCGTGGCCGATGCTCGCGGGCTGCCGCACGCCCTCGGCAAGCTCGTCGGCCCGCTGCAGGACGTCACGGTCTCCGCGTTCAGCCTCATCGGCCAGCTCGTCACCGTGCTGGCGATCACGTTCCTGCTGATCCTGCATGGCCGCGAATACGTGAACCTCGGCCTGGCCCTGACCGGCGAGCGTGAAGCGCGCTACCGGCGGCTGATCATCGAAGTGAACCAGGCCGTCTCGAAGTACGTTCTCGGCAACATCATCATCAGCCTGCTCGCGACGGTGGTGACGTGGATCGTGCTCTCGATCCTCGGCGTTCCGTACGCGCTGTCGCTCGGACTGGTCGTCGGCTTCTTCGACCTGCTGCCGCTGATCGGCGCCACGCTCGGCGCGATCGTCGTAGCGATCGCGACCGTTCCCGTGAACTTCCCGATCGCGACGATCGTGTGGATCGCCTTCATCATCGTCTGGCAGCGGATCGAGGACTACGTGGTCCAGCCGCTCGTCTACGGTCGCGCTCTGAACGTCAACCCGATCGTCACGATCGTGTCGGTGCTGGTCGGAGCCTCGCTGCTGGGCATCCTCGGCGCGCTGATCGCGATCCCGACGGCCGCGGCAATCCAGATCGTGCTCGGAGACTGGTGGCGCACCCGCCGTGGACGGGCGCAGGACGCGAGTGAGGAGCCAGCCGGGGAGACCGCCTCGGGCGCAGTGAGCAGCCAAGCGGTGTAGCGGGCGTCGCGAGGGATCCTCGACGCCCGCGCTCAGGTAAGCCGCAGGTATCCCTCGATCGCCCGATTGTTCTCGGCGGCGGCGCGAGCAGGCTCCAGCCTCGGAGAAGTCACTCCCGACGAGGAAAGGAGCCCACGTGCTCAGATCAGTCGACGACACATTGCTCGAGGAAGCCGTGATCACGCGGCTCGATCGCGACCCGCGCCTGCACGGATCGCGCGAGATCGCCGTGGAGGCGGCCGAAGGAAAGGCCACGCTCAGAGGCAGAGTCGAGAGCTTCGCCCAGCGCCGTGCGGCAGTCGCCGCCGCGCGCAACACCGACGGTGTCTACGAGGTCGACGACCAGCTCAAGGTGGACCTGCTCGGCTCCACTCGACGGGCCGATGACGAACTTCGGGGCGAGATCCTGCAGCGCATGATCTGGGACGCCGAGGTTCCGGACGAAGACATCGAGGTGAAGGTCGATGAAGGCTGGGTCAAGCTCAGGGGACGCGTCGGCCGCCAGTACCAGAGCGACGCCGCCTTCGAGGAGGCCGCACGGCACAGCGGCGTCACCGGCGTGACGAACGAGATCAAGGTGATCGAGTTCTGATGCGGCGCCTGCCGGCGGCGCGATAACCGACGCGGATCGCAGCGCCCCTCCGGGGGTCTAGGACCACGTCCCGCCGAGGACCCAGCATCCCTCCACCAAACACCCGGAACGGAGGACCTGATGCTCACTATTCCCGGAACGCTTCACGAATTCGGGCGCACCATCAGCCGCGATGCCGCAGAACGCATCGCGCGCTACTGGTGGCAGCTGCTGCTCAACGGACTGCTGCTGATCGTCTCGGGCGTGCTGATCTTCAGCATCGACTGGACGATCCGGAGCCTCGCGACCTTCATCGGCGCGCTGTTCATCCTCCAGGGGCTCACTGAGGCCCTCAACGCCGGGATCGACGCACGGGTGCGAGGCGCCAACGTCGTGACCGGGCTGCTGTCGATCGCCGCCGGAATCGCGATCATCGTCTGGCCGAGCCCCGGCCTGCTGGTTGTCGCAGTGTTCCTCGGAGCGTGGCTGATCGTCGTGGGAACGATGACGATCGCCGGTTCGCTCGCGGCCAGGCGGCTGATCCCCAACTGGTGGCTGCTCCTGATCACCGGGCTGCTCGAGGTGCCGCTCGGCGTGCTCGCGCTCGCCGATCCCGGCGCGACGCTGGCGGCGCTGATCACGGTCGGCGGCATCTGGGCGGTCGCCGTGGGCGTGATGCGAACGGTGCTCTCGTTCGAACTGAAGCGCCTGCCGGAGGACGTCGATCGGATGTTCTCCTTGCAGGCCGGCGGCGGAAGCGACGCGGCTCCGGCCAACGGCACGGGCGACGCTTCCCGTCAAGCGCATCTCAACCCCGCCGCTCGCTGAGGAAAGCCCTGCGACGGAGCACGTGAAGCAGGAGAGCTCAGGCCGGCGGCACGACCTTCACCGTGTCGCCGGCGCCGGCGACGCTCTACCCATAAGCTGCGGTGCTGGCGCGGTCGCGAGGCCCGTATCGGGTGCTCGCTCCGCCGGCGCCAAGAGGTGGCAGATGAAGATCGAGGACTACGCACTGATCGGCGACCTGCGGACGACGGCCCTGATCGGCCTGGACGGCTCGCTCGACTGGATGTGCCTGCCTACGACCGGCTCCTCCGCGTGCTTCGCGCGCCTGCTCGGCACCGAGGAACACGGCAGCTGGGCGCTCCGGCCTGCCGCTCCGGCCCGGAGCGTGTCGCGCAGCTACAGGCCGGGGACGCTGATCCTGGAGACCGACTTCGAGCTCGAGTCAGGGGCGGTGCGGCTCGTGGACTTCATGCCGG
>DASWFM010000283.1:0-13551 GCA_036394235.1 Solirubrobacteraceae bacterium
TGACCAGCACGGCACCCGCCGAGAGCCGCGTGCGCATTGCCTGCGGTTTCGCTCCCCGTGACTCCCTGAGCCTCATGATCAGCCGCCTTCCTCGCCGTGCACCTTGCGGGGAAGGCCGAGGCGGGCCAGTCTTGACCAGGCTGGCCATCGCCCTTGGCGGACCTCGCAACTGTCTGTCTCATGTCAACTAACGTGCGCGAGGCGCGTTAGTTGGCAGTCGAGCGATGATTCTTGATTCGAGCCTCCTGTCGCCATGCATGTTGCGCGGAAGGCCGGGTCGGGACAGTCGGAATCGGACGTCGGTCTCAGGCTGTCCGCCGCCCCCGGCGGACCTCGCACCTGTCTCGTCTCACTGTAACGGGCGAGCGTGGGAAGTCAACATCGAGTGACGTCAGCGTTCGGACGGATTCCTACCTCTTGAACCCCGGGTAACGGGGAGAGAGTTTGGGTCAACCCCGAGCGACGATTCATGGTTCGAGCCGATTCCCACCCGCTGAACGCCGGCTTTGGCATGCTCCTGTGTCGAGGGTGCCCTCCTCACGTAGCTCTGCCACGAACCGATCCCGGGGGCCGCCCGACGCTGTCAACCGGACTGGCCGGAAGGACCCGCCGGGGTATCCGCAGAGGTCTCGTCGAAGCTCACCTGGACGTCCTCGGCGGGGATCCGCTCCTCGCTCTCGGCGGAGTGTGTGAGCGCACGGCGGTCGGCCTCCAGCAGCGGGTCGTTGAAGAAGCTGCGAGGCCACAGCCGACGCGTTTTGACGACGTTGACCTCGGCGGCGATCACCGTCATCTGGGCACCCAGATAGAGCCAGGCGAGCAACCCGAGCACCACAGCGAAGACGCCGTACAGCGGTTGGGTGCGCTTGAGCACGTGGTCGACGTAGTAGCCGCCGAGGTGCTGCAGCAACTGCCAGAAGAGGGCAGCCGTGATCGCACCCGGTACGAGGTCGCGCCACTCGACTTCGGCGGCCGTCAGCACCTTGAAGGCGAGCATGAACAGGACGAAGTTGCCGATGAAGGCGAGCACCACGCTCAGCACCAATTCGAGCGTCGAGTAGCTCCCGGTGCCCACGAAGCCGCCGATCACTGTCGAGACGATCGACAGCGTGCCGAGCAGTGCGAGCATCGCGAGGCTGCGAAGGCGCGCGAAGATGAAGTTCGGACGGTGCTTGAAGGGCACCGCCCAGATGCGATCGAAGGCGGTCTGAGTGGCGCTCATGATGCCCAGCCCGGCGAGCAACGCGCCGATCAGCCCGATCGCAAGCGCCGTCGGGCTGCCTTTGAGCGATTGCGGTTTGAGCGTGGAGCTGACGATCGGGAACTGGCCGAGCGCGCCGTTGAGGATCTTCTGCTGCTCGGCATGGTCGCCCTGGAGGATGAAGCCGAGGATCGTGACGAACACAAGGAGCAGCGGGAACAGCGACACGAAGCCGTAATACGCGATCAGCGCAGCGAGCTGGGTGCCCTGATCGTCGCTGAACTTCTTGATGACTGCGGCGACGAAGCGCAGGCCGCGCGTCTTCTGCTGGCTGCTGTCGAGCTCGTGTAGCCGGTCGCCGATGCTCATCGGCACGGGGCCGTGACTCCCGTCGGTCGCGGGGCGAACGCGGCCGGACGAAATTGGGAGGGGGGTCTGATTGGGCCGCCGCTCGACATCCTTGTGTGTCTACCCGATTTCGAGGACGGGAGGGGTCGCCGGAAACTGCGACTCCGCGGTTCGCGAAGCCGCACGACCCCGCCGAGCCGGTGGCACTCGTCGCTTCGGCAAAGCGCGAGGTGCTGCTTCGAGTGCACCGCCATCGGCTACGCCGCGAGGACCTCGAGGACTGCTACGGGCAGGCGACGCTCGAGCTGATCGTGCTCGCCCGCAGCGGCCGCGCGTTCGCGAGCCGCCTGCACATCGCACACGCCCTCGAGCAGCGCTTTCTCGCGCGGGTGCTGGACCGCCGCCGGGCAATCGCAGGACGCAGCCCGATCGCCGCTGCGATCGAGGGCGCCGTTCCCTTCGCTACCGATGGGGAGCGGCTCGAGCTGCCGGATACCCGCCAGGAGCCCGAGCGGCTCACGATCGCCCGTGAGGACCTCGCACGCGTGCTCGGCCACATGGCCTCCCTCACCCCGGATCAGAGGATCGTGCTCGCGACCCAGATCGCACTCGCGATGCGATGCGAGGAGTTCTGCCGGCGCCATGGTTGGACGCCCGAGAAGTACCGCAAGGTGGCTCAGCGGGCGCGGGCGAAGCTGCGCGATCTGCTTGCCGCGGAGGACGCGCCGAAAGGCTCTGTCCCGCTGCCCGCCGACGAGTCGGAACAGACGCCAGGGACCACCTATGACAAGCACTCCCCCCACCCATAGGAACGGTCCCCGGGCCGTCGGCGATCGGTTTCTCGCACGATCGAACGGCGCTGCCCAGTCACGCGAGCGCGGCCGGCATCCGGAGCTCTGCCCACTCCGGGTGTCGGCCCGCCGCGGTCCGGAGAACGTCTCCCGCGAGCTCTCGGAGCGATCGGCGTGAGCATCGGGAGAAGCCAGCCGCGGCAGGTCTACCGCGTATATGACGAGGAGGACTTCCTCGACGGCGCGCAGCGGCCCGAAGGCGCGCCCGACCGACCCGAGACGCAGCCCCCGCCCGGCTTCCCGGACGACCCCCCGCCCGGCTTCCCGGACGGCTTCCCGAGTGGCGACGCCGAGATGGAGCTCGCTATAACGCCGCCGCTTTCAGGCGCACGACGACACAGCGCGCGACCGCGAGTGATCCTCGCCGCGGGCGTCGCGCTGGTGGTGTTCGCCGCGATCGAGATGCACGCCTCCGTCGGACGCGTCACGCGGCCGGTGCCTGCTCGGAGACCGGGACTGCCCGCGGCGCGACGATCGCGGCGAGCCGCTCGCCGCCTTGCGACCGCTACGCGGAGCTCCTCCCGACGCCCCGATCAGGCGGGGGCGGCGACCACCCGAGGGCACGAGCTTCGGCTCCCCACTCCAGCCGAGCCGCAACCGCATGCGAGTGACGGCGAGGGCCCCGCGGCGACCGCGGCTGCCACCACGAGCGAGTTCGGGTTCGAGCAGTGACGGCCACCGGCAGCCCCCGCGCGAGGGTCTCGATCCAGACGCTGCCGATCTGGCGTTTGCGAGCGGCACGGGAAGCACCGCGCTATGTCCTCGGCGCGCTGGCCGCGTTCGGACTCTTCGCCAGCGCCCGCTTTGCGATCGCCCCACCACGGCCGGTTGCCCCTCCGGCCGTGCGCGCGACGGCGACTCCTGACCTCGGTGCCGAGGGTTACGCGGTGGAGTTCGCGCGCCGCTACCTCACCTGGACTGCAGCCGAACCGCTGGCGAGCGTGCGCTCGCTCGAATCGTTCGCGGGGCCGCAGATGGAATCGGCCGCCGGCCTCCAGCTCCCCGCCACCGGGGAAGAGCAGGTCCGGTGGGCGGAAGTGGTGCAGTCCCGAGAGCCGGTCGCGGGTGTGCACGTCTACACGGTCAGCGCGGAGACGAGCACCGAGGGGTTGCGCTACCTGACCGTCTCGGTTGAGAGGACCTCGTCCGGATCACTCGCGCTCGCGGGCTACCCGGCGTTCGTGGGGGCCCCGGCGAGCTCCCCCGCGGTCTCCCCCCCGCCACTCAGGCCGGTCGAAGACGGCGCGCTCGAGGCGGTGGTCCGACGGGCCCTCTCGAACTACCTCTCGGATTCCCCGGCAGAGCTCGCGGCCGATCTGACGGAAGGCGCGCGGGTCGTGCCGCCGGCGCCGGGGTTGCGGTTGCTGTCGATCGAACGCCAGCAGTGGGCCCCGGGGGGCGGCGCGGTGCTGGCGGTGCTGCAGGCCGTGGACCGCTCGGGGGCGCGCTACACGCTCGCCTACGAAGTCGACGCGGCGCTGACTCAGGGACGCTGGGAGATCTCGGCGATCCAGACGGAACCGGATGCCTGAGGTGCGGGAAAAACGTTCCCGGCGGCCGTTCGGTCAGCCATGCGCATGGCTGGTTTGCCTCTGTGTCTCCTTGTCGTTCTCGTTCGATGCGCTCCCGGCAGCGGCGGCCGTCAAGAGCCCCGAACAGGTCACCGCGCGCGCCGGGGCGAGCGAACACGGCGGCAGCTCGCTCGAAACCGCGGCGGCCAAGGCAGGAAGCACCGGCCGCGCGGTCGCGATGAGCCTGATCGGCTTGGCGTTGGCGGTGGCAGCGACCGTGCTCGCGTTCCGGCGCGACTTCAAGGAGGCCGTGGGCGTGTTTGCGGTCGGCATCGTGGCGGTACTGCTGGCTACCCCGAGCGGAGTAACGCTGCTTCGCGACACCGTCGCCTCGCTGTTCGGCGGGCCGTGACAGAGATCCGCTCGTTTCGCCGGGTGTTCGATCTCGAGCGGCGCATCTACACGATCGACAAGCTGCGTCTGAACCCGGCCGGCGTGCCGGTGCGCGGAGTCGCCTATGCCCTGGCCCTGCTCGCCGCGACTCTCCTCGTCTCGCGGGCCCCGGTGATCGGCTCAGTGCTGAGAGTCCTGCCTTGGTACCTGCGAGAGCTCGCGTTCCCGGCGGGAGCAGCAACCGTCCTCGCGACGATCCGGGTCGACGGCCGTACCTTCCACCTGGCCGCGAGGGCGCATCTAAGGCTGCTGACGTCGCCCCGCTCCGTGTCGGGGCTGCGCAGGCCCTCCGCGGCCGGGCTCCGCTGGGGCCCTCCCGACCTGCTGTTGCTCCCCGACGGATCCGACGGGCGTTTTCGGGCGCTCCGCTACCACGGTCCCGGCGCGGTGCTCGTCAGGGCCCCGCACGAGCGGGCGGGTGCGCTCGAGCGGCGCGGGGTGGGCGTGGCGGCGAGGCCGCTGCTGCGCCTGCGCCCGGCGCCGGCGAGCGATCGACAGCAGTGCGGGCGCGTGATCTCACTCGAGCCCGGCGCGACCCTCCTCGTGGCGCCAGGGCCCGCCGATCCATCCCGACCGGCATGAGAGCGCCGATCGCCTTCGTCTACGGGAACTGCGTCTTCGGCGAGGACCTGTCGGATGCCTGGGCTGCATTTGCCGTGCCGCTCGAATCCTACGAATGGCTCGCGATCGAGGAGAAGCGAGCGCGCTTCGTGGCGCTCGTCGGTGCGCTCGAGTCGGCGGAGGCCGACGTCCAGATCCTGCGCGTCAGCGACCACTGCAATCACAGCCACTGCTCGCTCGAGGAGAGCAGTCAACCTGCCTCCGAGGGCACGCGCCGGATCGAGGAGCAGCGGCGCTACGTGTCTTCGCAGCTGGCGGAGCTCGAGTCCCGCGAAGCAACGACCTCGGCGCTCTACCTGCTGGTCAGCCTCCGCGAGCCCGAGCTCGACGTAGCCTCCTTTGTCTCCCGCGCCGCAGCACAGCGGCCGAGCGAATGGCTGGCTGCAGTGCGCCGCAACCTCTTGGGCCAGGGCCGCAAGATGATCAGCGCAGGCGAGCTCGAGCGGGCACGCGTCGGCGCCGACCGGGCGCATGCCCGGCTCGCCGACTTTCTTCCGGTGAGGCCGGCACGAGGTGTCGAGCTCCAATGGCTCATCAGGCGCGCGTTCTGCCGCGGCCTGGGGGAGCCTGAGGTCGACGGGCTTCACGAGCCATCGGCATTGATCTTCGAGCGCAACGGGGAAGCGCTACTCGCGCCGCTCGAGGGCGATGTGCTGCGCTGGCTCGACTCGGAGATCGAGCAGCGCTCGAGGTCGCTGCGCGTCGAGTCGGAGCTCGGCGTCAGCTGCCAGGCGCTCCTGACGCTCGGTGCCGTACCGGAAATCGCCGGGTTCCCGGGGCACCGCGCCGAGCTGATGTTCGCGCCGCCGGAAGCGCTGCCGTTCGCGGTGGACATCAGCGTGACCGCGCGGTTTCTTCCCAACGAACTCGCCCTGCGACTGGCTCGTCGCAAGATCCAGGATGCCGACCAGATCCTGCGCGCGGAGGCCGGAGGGGAGCAGGGCGCAAGCGACCTCGGTTATGAGCGCACCAGGGAGGCGCGAGATCTGCTCGCTCACCTGCAGGCATCGCGCCGGCCGCCCCTCTTGCGCGCGACGATCGGCATCGCCGTCGGTGCACCGTCGGAGCGCGAGCTCGAGTCGCGAATCGAGCTCGCCCGCAGGGCATATGGGGAGGTGCGGCTCCACCGGCCGCTCGGTGAACAGCTCCAGCTGTTCATTCAGCATCTCCCCGGTCAGCGAACACGCGTGCCCGGCTACGACGACACGTTCACGGCGGAACAGCTTGCGGCGATGATGCCCACGGCCACCCATCTCGCCGGTTCGCGTCGCGGCTACCACCTCGGGCACACCCTCTCGGGGTCTCGCCGGCCGGTGCTCTTCAACCTTCGTGAGGGCTCCGACCAAGACACGAACACCACGATCCTCAGCGTCGGGGCGCTGGGGTCGGGCAAGACGACACTCGCACAGAAGCTCCAATACGAGGGCTTCCTCCAGGGCGCGCGGGTAATCGACTGCGACCCAAAGGGCGATCATCGTTTCCATCTCCTCGAGGATGTAGCGCCCCATGTCGAGGCACTGGCGCTCCGGCCCGACCCGGGCCTGCGCGGCGTGCTCGACCCGCTACGGGTGGCGCCCGCGCACATGCGACAGGAGGCTGCGATCTCGTTCCTGCGCGACCTGTTGCCCGGTCGCGCCGAGCCGTTGTGGGAGACGGCGATCGTCTCCGCGGTTGACCGGGTCCTTACCCGAGCCTCCTCTCCGAGCTGCCTGGAGGTCGTTCGCGCTCTTGCCTCGGGCGATGAGCTCGAGGGTCAGGTCGCGAGGGCGCTCGAGGTGTACTCGCGCTCCGGGCTCACACAACTGGGCTTCGCAGACCCCGCGGTCGACCTGCCCGAGCTCGGCGCCCGGCAGGTCACCTACCTGCCGATCCGCGATCTCCCCGGCCCGCCGGCTGGGGTCGATCGCTCCGATTACTCACAGGCCGAGCGCGTCGGGGAGCAGATCGTTCGCCTGATCGCGATGTTCGCCCTTCATCTGATGAGCGCCGAGCGCCGGCGACTGAAGCTGTTCGCATTCGACGAGGGCTGGCGGCTGCTGTCCGATCCAGTGGGGCGCACGCTGCTTGCATCGTTGCAGCGCATGGGGCGCTCGGAGCTGGCCGTCCCGATCATCAGCACCCAGCTCGTCGGCGATGCCCTGATCGGGGAGCGGGAGTCGCTTGAGAACCTGATCGGCGCCACCTTCGTGTTCGGTGTGCGTTCGCACGCCGAGGCTTCCCGGGCGCTGACGCTGCTCGGCCTCGACCCGGACGACGCGGCGATGCGCAGGCTGCTGCTCGAACTGGACGCTGGACGGTGCATGTTCCGCGACCATCGCGGGCGCATCGAGGCGATCCAGGTCGAGCTTCTCGTCCCGTGGCTCGAGCAGGCGTTCTCGACCACCCCCGCGAGATGACCCGGGCCGGTCCCTCGATCCCGCCCCTGCTCAGCACCTCGACCGCGGTCGCTTTGTGCGTTCTGTCGGTGCCCTGCGCGAGTCGCGCAGACCTCGTCGCGCCGCGCCACGCTCGCCCCCGCGCCGACGCGTCTCGCGTTGCCCGCACCCCGGCCGGCGGGAGCCGTTCTCCGGCCACGGGAACGCTGCTCTCGCCGACACCGGCCGCAGGCGACGAAGCGGCAGGAGAGGCATCCGGGCCGGAAGCGGATCCGCTCGTCACCAACGGGCTCGGCAGCCCGAGCTGCCGCTCGAGCATCGACCCCGAACTCTCCTCCGCGAGCAGGCGCAACTGCGAAACCTCGGGCTTCATGGCGGCCGGGGCTCCAACGGGTGACTACGGGCTCGACGTTCACATCGACACCGGCCTGCTGCCGTTCAGCGGCGGGAACCTGCTGAGCACCGTCCAGGGCCTGCTCGTGACGCCGGAGTGGCTCGGCCTCGTCTGGATGGTCCACTCGCTGGTGGTGATGCTCGAGTGGTGCTTTGCCCTCGACCTGATCGACTCCGCGTCTGCGGGCGGGCTCACTGCGGGGCTGGCCGGCGCACAAGCGTCCTTCACGATGCCGCTGCTGGCCGCGACGCTCGCCGTTGCAGCGACGCTGGCCGCATACCACGGGCTCGTCCGCCGCCGCGTCGCCCAGACGCTGGGCGAGACCGCGATGACGGTCGCGATGCTCGTCGGCGGGCTGTGGCTGATGGTCGACCCCACGGGCACCGTCGGCGCACTGAGCAGCTGGGGCGAGCGCGCCGCGCTCGGGACGCTGGCGGTCGGCGCCGAGGGCTCCCCCGCGACGCCAGGCCGGGCACTGGGCTCGAACCTCTCCGGCATCTTCACGGCCGCCGTCGAAGCCCCCTGGTGCTACCTCGAGTTCGGAGACGTCGGCTGGTGTCGCGAAGCCGGCGCGCTCGACTCGAAGGTGCGCGCCGCCGGCATGCGGATCGCTGCCCGGGAGCGCTCCGAAGCGGGCTGCACGGGTTCCGCGACGAGCTGCGGCCGAGGCAAGGACGCACAGGGCCTGCTCGCAAGCGCCCGGCTGCTTCGCGAAGCCCGTACGAACGGCGCGCTGTTCCTTGCCTTGCCTCCGAACGGCGCAGATCGGAACTCGATCAACGACAGCGGCTCGCTGCTGCGCGCCCTCTGCGGGACGAGCCAAGCCACGAGCTGCACGGGTCCCGGCGCGAGTCAGGCTGAGTTCCGCACCAATGCGGGAACCTGGGCACGCGTCACCGGCCTGCTGCTGATCGCCATCGGGCTCGTAGGGATGCTGCTGCTGTTCGGCTACGTGGCGTTGCGCCTGCTGACGGCGGCCGCGATGAGCCTCGTCTACCTGCTGTTGGTGCCGGGAATCGTCCTCGTTCCGGCCCTCGGCGAGCGGGGCCGCGCGCTGTTTCGCGCCTGGATCGCACGTCTCTTCGGCGCAGTGCTCTCGAAGCTGCTGTTCGCGTTCCTGCTCGGCGTGCTGCTGGCGGTCACGTCAGTTGTCGAGCGCCTCAACGGCCTCGGTTGGTGGGCGCAGTGGCTCCTGCTGTCGGCCTTCTGGTGGGCGACGTTCCTGCGGCGTCACCAGCTCCTCGCGATGCCGCCGCAGGTGCTCGGCGAGGCGCGGCGAGTGTCACACCGGGGGGGCCTCAGGGGGCTGAGGGAGACGCTCGAGACGGGCCGCCACGGCCTCGAATGGCACGAAAGACGCAAGGAGCGCCAGCACCGCATGGCGAGCCTCGATGCTGAGCGCGCGGCGGGCCCGGCATCGCGGACAGCCGCGAAGCCGACGGATGCCTCGCACACCGTTGCATCTGCCGCCGAGACGCGGCACGACGAACAGGCGCTGCAAACACTTCGCGTCGAGGCCGATGCGTCGCCCCGCGAAATGGCCAGAGCGAGCGCCCGGATCGCCGAGCGTGCCCCCCGTCGCGAGCGAATCGAAGAACAACACCACGCCGCCGACGCCGCGGGCGAGATGCGCAGATCGGCGCGACTCCGTGTGCGGCGAGACCGCCTGCGCAGAGACGACGCGGCCGACGAGGCGATCCTCGCGAGCGCGGTGCAGGCGGGGCAGGCGGCCGACGGCCCGGCTGGTCGCGAACGGCTTGACGGTCGCGTTCGCTTCCTCGAGCAGCAAGCCGATCTTCCTCCCGCGGCGGCTCGTACGACGCTGGGACGCCGCGACTACGTGGCACTCGCTGCGCTCGTGCAACGGTCACGCAGCGAATACGAACAGCTGCCCCCCGGCCCGCAACGGCTCGCTCGCCTCGAGATCGACCGTGAGCTCGCCGCCCGACGCAGCCACGGCCCTCCGGCGCAGGCGCCGGACCGCGCGCGGCCTGATGGCACCCGCGGCGATCGGGCCGAGGGCGCCCGTGGCTCTGGCACCGCTGCGCAGGCCCCGCGACGAAGGTCACACCCTCCCGCAGCTGGGGAGCGGCGGCCGCTCCCGCGCCAAGCAGCTGCCGAGGAGTCACCCGTGATGCGCGACGCGCGCGCCGTCGCAGAAGGGCGGAAACGACAGCTCGGAATCGGCCGTCCCTGAGATGGCGCATCGTTTTGCCCACAGAGGCCCACGATGACCTCGCATTCCCTGCCCGCGGCGTCGCCGAGCAGCACCGTGACCGCGGGCGTCTCACTCGGAGTCACGGCGGCGGGCGGACTCGCCGTGGCACTCGTCGCGATCGCGCTGATCGCCGACGTCGGCGGTGGCGCGACGGTCCGGCCCACCGGTGAAGGGGACGCCGCGGGCACCCTCCCATCGGCTCAGGCAACGGCCGACATTCCTGCGGCGTACCTGAGCTTGTACCGCGAAGCCTCACGGCGCTATGGGATCGACTGGAGGGTCCTTGCCGCGATCGGAAAGGTCGAGTGTGACCACGGCCGGGACCCCGACCCGTCGTGCTCCCGGGAGGGGTCGGTCAATCCGGCCGGCGCAGGTGGCCCGATGCAGTTCCTGTCAGCAACATGGCAACGCTACGGCGTCGATGGGGACGGCGACGGCCGTCGCGATCGCTGGGACCCGGCCGACGCGATATACGGCGCGGCGAGCTACCTGCGTCACTCCGGTGCCCCCCGCGAGTACGGAAGGGCGATCTGGGCCTACAACCACGCGGCCTGGTACGTGCGCGAGGTAGAAGCATGGGCGCGGCGCTACGGAACGCCGGACGCAACCCCGTCGACACGCGGATCGGAAGCGCCGGCGGAAGGCACCCAAGGCGGGCTGTCCGGCATGCAGGCGCGAACCGCGACACCGATACGGCTTATCGCGGGAGACCGGGCGCGGCTGGCCCCGGACGACGGGCACCTCGCGCTGATCCCCGTCGGCGTTCCGCTCGTCGTGCAGGCGCTGCTCGTGGCAGGCAACGAGCTCCAAGGTCTGCCATACGGTCCCGGTGGGCACCCGGATCCCGTCGGCGCCTACGAAGAGGATTGTTCGAGCACCATCAACTACCTGCTCTACCGGGCCGGTATTCGCTCCCTCGCCGAGATACTGCGGGACAACCCGCTCGCCCAGGATTACGTTCGCTGGGGAGCTCCGGGTCCGGGCCGCTGGATGACGATCTACTCGACCGACGTTCCCACGCCGCACGTGTTCGCGACGATCGCCGGCCTGCGGATCGACACCAGTCACAACGGCACCGATGTCGGTCCGAACCGCTACCAGGACGGCCCCCGCTGGCGGATCTTCGCCACGATCCCCGCCTGGGCCCACTGGTCGATCCGTCATCCGCCCGGCCTGTAGTGTCCCGGCCATGCCCGACCGCGAGGTCGACTACCTGCTGATCGGCGGCGGCCTCGCTTCCGCCAACTGCGCGCGCTGGCTGCGGGAGGAAGGCGCCGACGGCTCGATTCTCATCGTCGGCCGCGAGCCCGACCCGCCCTACAACCGGCCCGACTGCTCGAAGGGCTATCTCCGCGGCGAAGAGAGTCGCGACGAGCCGCTGTTTCGCCCGGAGGCATTCTGGAGCGCGGAGAACATCGAGCTGTTGACACGCACCACCGTCACCGGCCTCGACCTGGAGGCGCGCACGGCGAAGCTCTCCACCAAGCAGGAGGTCGCGTTCGACCAGGCCCTGATCGCCACCGGTGCGAACGTCAGGCGCTTGAATGTCGAGGGCTGCGACCTCGAGCAGATCCACTACCTGCGCACCCTCGGCAACGCCGACGCGATCCGCGAGGGCGTCGCCGATGCCGAGCGGGTGGTCATGATCGGCGGCTCCTACATCGGGTGTGAGGTTGCCGCCTCGCTGACGATGCTCGGCAAGCAATGCACGATCTTGATGCAGGAGGAGGTCGTGCTGGAGCGCGGCTTCGGCCAGGCTGCCGGGCGCTTCTTCCAGGGCTTGCTCGAGGCGCACGGCGTGACGATCCACGGGGGCGATGAGCTCGAGCGCTTCGAGGGCGAGGATCGCGTCAGCCGCGTGATCACCCGCGGCGGATTGGCTCTCGACGCTGATGCGGTCGTGGTCGGCGCGGGTGTCAACCCCGACGTGTCACTCGCGAGCAAAGCGGGCCTGGAGATCGGCGAGCGCGGCGGCGTCCGCTGTAGCTCTCGCCTCCAGACTGCCGTCGCCGGCATCTTCGCCGCGGGCGACATCTGTGAGTACGACTCGCCCCTCTACGGCGGCCGGCCCGTCCGGATCGAGCACTGGGACGTGGCGCTCAACCACGGCAAGACCGCCGCGTTGAACATGCTGGGTCGCGACGTGCCTCACGAGGTCATCCCCTACTTCTTCTCGGACCTCGGCGACTGGGGGGGCCTCGAGTACGTCGGCCCCGCCTACGGCTGGGACGAGGAGATCCTGCGCGGCTCACACGACGACGGCTCCTTCACCACCTTCTACCTGCAGGACGGCGTCGTGCAGGCCGCCCTGGCGGTGGGACGCTCGGACGATCTCGACCACGCTCGGCGCCTGATGGCGTCTCGGGAGCGGCTCAGCGACGACCATCGCGCTGCCCTCGCGGACGAGGGCAGCGACCTGCAGACGGTCGGCGCTTAGCTACGCCGCGCGGCGCTTCTCGATATCGGCCACGAGGCCGCCGGGGAACTGGATGACCTCGACGTGCTCGGCAGCCGGCTGGTGCGGCTCGAGGTGACGGGGGCGGGACATGAACCACGCGAGGCCCGCCAGCAGACCGGCGTCGAGGGCCACGTTCAGGGCTATGACGAGCGAGAGCGACATTGTCTTTTCCTTCCGTTGCCTTGTCATTGGAGACTCAGCTTCGGCGGCGGGGCTCAGGGCAACCTTGCCCGTTCCTTGGAGGTACCTGAGAACCCGCGCTCGCGGCCTTCTTCTCCTTCCTCTTCCTCCCGCGCACCGAAGCCGGTCCGAATGCGCGTCAGCTCGTGGGAGCTGATGACCCCGTCGATCAGCCCGTACTCTCTGGCCTGCTCGGCCGTGAAGTAGCGGTCGCGGTCCATGTCATCGTGTACCCGCGAGACCGCCTGGCCGGTGTGCTCGGCGTAGATCTCGTCGATTCGCCTGCGCAGCTCGAGCGTCTCCTGGGCGTGGATCTCGATGTCGGCGGCCTGGCCCTGGAAGCCGCCGGAGGGCTGGTGAATGAGGATGCGGCTGTTCGGCAGCGCCATCCTCTTTCCCGACGCCCCGCCGGCCAGCAGCAGCGAGCCCATGCTCATCGCCACGCCGAAGCAGATCGTCTGCACGTCCGGCTTGATGAACTGCATCGTGTCGTAGATCGCAAGGCCTGAGTAGACGACCCCGCCGGGCGAGTTGATGTACAGCGAGATGTCCTTCTCGTCGTCCTCGCTCTCCAGGTGAAGCATCTGTGCGACGACGAGGTTGGCCACCTCGTCGTCAACGGGAGTGCCGATGAAGACGATCCGCTCGTTCAGCAGACGTGAGTAGATGTCGAAGGAGCGCTCCCCGCGCGGGCTCTGCTCGACGACCATCGGGATCAGTGGCATGGTGGGCTATCCTTTCGACAACTGTATGGTTGTCATGCACCATAGCAACCAACTGGTTGTCAAAAGAGGAGGGCGCGATGAGCGAGCGAGCACAGCAGCCGAGTGAGGTGCGCAGGGAAGTCGACGTGGACGCCTCGCCCGAGGAGGTCTTCGAGGCGCTCGTCACCGACGACGGGCGCGAGTCCTGGCTCGGGGAGCCGGAACGCCAGATCCACA
>DASWFM010000284.1:0-3606 GCA_036394235.1 Solirubrobacteraceae bacterium
CCCCCGCCACGACCTACCACTACCACGCGGTCGCCGGAAACGGAGGCGGCAACGCCGAAGGCGAAGACCGGACGTTCACGACGTTGCCGAGCCCGCCGGCGGTCACCGGTGTCGAACCAGACGCCGGCCTGGTGTCGGGTGGAGCCGAAGTGACGATCACTGGCAGCGGCTTCGAAGAAGGGAGCGCCGTGAGGTTCGGCTCACGGCCGGCCGCGAGCATCAAGGTCGACTCGCCGACCTCGATCACGGCGCTCGCGCCGGCCGGGAACGGGACCGTCGACGTGACCGTCTCGAACGCCGGGGGCTCGAGCAGCGTGGTCGCCGCGGACCACTTCACCTATGTGCCGGCCACGAGCCCGCCGACCGTGATCGCGGTCGAACCCGCCTCCGGTCCCGCCGCCGGCGGGACGACCGTGCGGATCACGGGCAGACACCTCGCAGGCTCCACCTCGGTGACCTTCGGCAGCGCGCGGGCGGCACGCTACACGGTCATCTCGACGACCGCGATCGAAGCCGTGACCACGCCGCAGGCCGCCGGCACGGTGGGGGTCACCGTCACGACCCCGAACGGGACCAGCGCGGCCGGCAAACAGGCGCAGTTCACGTTCGTGGGCGGCGCGAGCGCCGGGGCCGGGGTCGACTGGCCGAGCGCGCTCAGCGGCCCGCTCGAGACGATGAGCTGAGAGCTTCGCGGCCGCGGGTGCCTAGCGCAGCGGGCGCCTGAGCCGGAAGACCTGCGAGCGAACACCCCAGGGATCCTCCCAGCGGCTGGATCCGTCGCGGCTCCAGCCGTCGGCCGCGTAGAAGTGCTCGGCCGCGTCGTTGCCGCAGAGCACCCACAGGACCGCTTCCGGGAAGCCGAGGTCCCGTAGCCGCTCGCGCGCGGCGTGCAGCAGTGCCCGTCCCGCGCCGGCTCGCCAGCGGGCCGGATCGATGTACAGGGCGAACAGCTCGCCGGCGCCGGCCGCGTCCTCGTCGCGGCAGGGCCCGAACGCGGCGAAGCCGAGCAGCACCTCGTCGTCGAAGGCGAGCAGCGTGCGAGGCGCACGTGCGTCGCGCTCGCCGAAGCTGTAGCCAGGAATACGGTGCTCAGGTGCGAGCTCCTCGAGGAAGTCCTCCGGCAGCAGGCCGCGGTAGGCCGCCTTCCAGGCGCGGACGTGGACTTCGGCGACCGCGCTCTCGTCGCCGGGCTGCGCGTCTCGAATCAGCACGAGCGCCAGCGTACAAACGCGAAGGCCCCCGGCCTGCGAGCGAGGCCAGGGGCCGTTCGTGAGATGACGGCGCCGAGGGCGGCGCTGGGCGGCGACGAACCCGACTAGGCGACGCCGACCAGCCCGTCCTCGGTGCCGGGACTGCGACCCCCGGAGGCATCCCTCGTGCCCCTGATCCCACCACCGCCGCTCCTGCCGGCCGTTGTCTGGTTCCGGTAGACCCACCGGATCGCCGGTCGTTCCTCCATCCGCTCGCTCTCCCGCTGCTGCAACCAGGCGGCATAGGGGTCGGCGGCGACGGCCGTCGAGCCCAGCGCCTGAGCTTCGCAACGGCCGAGTGTCTCGTCGTCAAGGTCGCGGCTCATCATCTGCAGCCGTGGCGAACCGAGCGGGTCCGGGATGCAGATGCCCCCCCTTGACTTTCTGGTCCCTCGCAGTATTCCCATGATGCCCCCTTGTTGCCCGTCGCGGGCACGCGCCCCGCGAGCCGCGTGCCGGAGAGTGTTGTTCGCTGACGCCAAGCATGCGACGCGCGGGGCGGCGCCGTCGGGAAGTTCGACGTTCGCCTTACTTTTCGTGCCGTGCGGCCGACGCGATGTCGGTGCGTTGGTGCCCAGCCGTGTCGTCCCTAAAGGGAGGCGCCGGAGCGGCTTGGCGAGGAGCCGAGTGGGGTAGTTTCCCGCCGTGCATCCCTCGAGTGACCCGGCTGACCCTGGTGGTCGAATCCCTGGGAGCAGCACGGTCAGGCGGCTGAAGGTAGCAGCGTGAAGCGGCCGGCCGAGGTGATCGACAGTTTCGCGGGGGAGGCGATCGATCGGATCCTCGGCACGCGTCATCGTCGCAGGCTGACCCGTGTCGGGCGCCTCGAGCAGCTCGCGCCGCCGGCAGACGGGTCGCTGTGGGCCGCCGGGGATCCACCGCCGCGGGAGGGCAACGACCTCGAGGTGCTGATCGACGGCGGGCCGGCGCTGGAGCGCATCGCCGAGGCGCTGGCGGCTGCCCGCTCCTCCGTCCACATCGCCGGATGGCACCTCACGCCCGACTTCGGCCTGACGCGAGACGATGCTGCCTCCCGGCTGCGCGACGTGCTCGCGGAGCTCGCCAAACGGGTCGAGGTACGGGTTCTGCTGTGGGCGGGATCGCCGTTGCCGCTGTTCTCGCCCGACCGATCCGATGTCCGGGCGGTGCGCGAGGAGCTGCTGCGGGGATCGCGTGTGCAGTGCGCGCTCGACGCGCGCGAGCGACCGATGCACTGCCACCACGAGAAGCTCGTGATCGTCGACGGGGAGATCGCCTTCGTGGGCGGCATCGACCTCACCTCGCTCGGCGGCGATCGCTTCGACTCCGTCGGGCATCCTGCGCGAGGCCAGCTCGGCTGGCACGACGCGTCCAGCCGCCTGCGCGGCCCGGCGGTAGCGGACGTGGCGGGTCACTTCGCCATGCGCTGGCAGGAAACGACCGGCGAGGAGCTGACGCCGGGAGCGGCGCGGGCGCCGGCCGGGGAAGTGCCGGTGCAGGTCGTGCGAACGGTCCCGGAGGGGATCTACGCCTCGCGACCCGACGGCGACTTCCGGATCCTCGAGGCATACATTCGCGCGCTGCGGGCGGCGCGCGAGCTCGTCTACCTGGAGAACCAGTTCCTGTGGTCGCCCGAGATCGTCGAGATCCTCGCCGCCAAGCTCCGCGACCCCCCGACCGAGCGCTTCCGCATCGTCGCGCTGCTACCCGCCAAGCCGAACAACGGGGCTGATGACACGCGCGGCAAGCTCGCCGAGCTGCTGCGTGCAGACGGCGGCGCCGGCCGGTTGCTCGCCGCGACCGTCTCAGCCCGAACGGCGGGCCTCAGCTGCCCGATGTATGTGCACGCGAAGATCGCGATCGTCGATGACGCCTGGCTCACGATCGGATCGGCCAACCTCAACGAGCACTCGCTGTTCAACGACACCGAGATGAACCTCCTCAGCTGCGACCCAGCCCTCGCACGCGAGGTCCGCCTGCGGCTCTGGGGCGAGCACCTGGAGCTGGCGCCCGAGCGCGTCTCCGGCGATCCCGCGGACGTGATCGACGGGCTGTGGCGGCCGATCGCCCAGGAGCAGCGGGCTCGCTTCGGACGGGGCGAGGCGCTCACGCACCATCTCCGCGAGCTCCCCGGCGTCTCGCGCCGCTCACGGGCCCTGCTGGGGCCGCTCAACAGCCTGCTCGTCGACGGCTGAATCTTCGGCAGCACGAGCACGAACTCCTCGCCGGCACGGTTACCCGGCGGCCCGAGCGGGTAGCGAATCTCGGGGGCATCGGCGGAGAAAGGGCAGCTCGTGCAGTGGGGGAGGCGACAGCTTGGGGGTTCCGTGATCGCGGCGATCGCAGCCGCTGTGGCTGCGTGGGCGCCGGCCGCTCG
>DASWFM010000285.1:0-9253 GCA_036394235.1 Solirubrobacteraceae bacterium
CCACCGCCGCTCCGGCGGCGACGATCAGCCCGACGAGGAGCGAGCAGAGCAGCGCGACGACGATCGCGTGATGAAGCGTGGAGGGCACCACCTGCTCGTCGCGGAGGTGATCTCCGACGCGCAGCACGGCAGGTGTCGCGGCCGCGATCCCGGCCGCGACCGGAACGAGCACGGCGAAGGTGCGGGTGCGCCCGGGCAGCAGCGCGAAGATGCCGATCAGCAGCACCGGGGTCGCGTACAGCGAGCCTCGGCTCTGACTGAGAAGCGTCACGCACGCGAGCAGCACGGCGCCGCCCGCGAGCAGTCCGCGCAGCGCCCACGGCAGGCGCCGCTCACGGGCCAGGAGCAGCGAAGGCCAGAGGGCCATCATCCACTCGGCGGCATTGGCATTGGCATAGCCGCTCGGGAAGGTCAGGCGGCCCCCCGGCAGCAGCGACGGCAGCCGCGAGGCGGCGGCGCCGTGCAGGTGCACGAGCACGAACAGCGCCAGGCCGGTGATCGACAGGACCCAGACGAGCAGCAGCGCCGCCGCGGTCAGGGCGCTCTGCGGCCAGCTTGCGAAGAGCGCGAAGATCAGCAGGTACAGCAGCGTGCGGTCGGCGCCTTCGAGGGCGTCGCCCTGCTGGCCGGCCCACAGGATCGAGAGGTAGGAGAAGGCGGTATAGGCCGCCAGGCAGGCAAGCGCCACCCGCACCGGCACGGTTGCGCGCGCGAGCGGGGCCCCCACCGCGATGGCGGCGATCGCGAGCAGGCCGATCAGGACCAGACCGCCGGGCGCCCAATGGGTCACGGGGTAGCCGGCCTGGTCGGTGGCCCACACGACGCACAGCACGATTGCGGCGAGAGACGGGACCGTCGCGGGCGCCTCGCGCAGCGACGCCGTGAGCTTGGCGGTCATCCCGAGCAACGATAATCCCAGGGGTGGAGGACTCCGCGAGCCTGATCGGCTTCTACGAGCGCGCCTATTCGCTTCGGGGTCCGGAGGCCGACAGATACGCGCAATGGCGGTCGCTGAGCGCCCTCGGCAAGGCCGACCACGTGATCGAGCTGAGCCGGCGCGCGGGTCTCGCGCCGGGCAGCACCCTCGACGTGGGCTGCGGCGATGGGTCGCTGCTGGCGGAGCTCGGCGGGCGGGGGTTCGGGGGGCGCCTCGCGGGGATGGAGATCTCAGAGCCGGCCGTGGCGATCGCCCGGGATCGCGTCGCCGAGGCGCAGATCAGCCTGTTCGACGGGGAGCGGCTGCCGCTCGAGGACCGTTCACACGAGCTCGGGATCCTTTCTCACGTTCTCGAGCACGTGCCCGCCCCGGCGGCGCTGCTGGCCGAGGTCGCGAGGGTCTGCCGGACGGTCGTCTTCGAGGTGCCCCTCGAGGCGAACTGGTCGGCGCGGCGGCCCGCCAAGCGCCACCACGCGGAGGAGATCGGTCACCTGCAGCGGCTCGGCCGGCGTGAGGCGCGGCAGATCGCGGCAGACGCGGGCCTGGACCTCGTCGCGGAGCTGCAGGACCCCCTACCGCTGTCCGTTCACCGCTTCTTCGCGGGCGATCGCCGGGCGCGCGTCACGGCGACGGCCAAGTGGGGCGTGCGCGCGGGTGCGGACCGTCTCGCGCCGCCGCTTGCACGGCGTCTGTTCACGGTGCACTACGCGTGTCTGCTTGTGCCCCGTGGGGTGTACCGCCCGCCGGGCGTGTAACGGCGGCAAGCAGCAGCGAGAGCACCGTGCCCATCAGCTCATCGGGCACGGCATCGGGGTCGGCGAGCTTCTGTCGCGCGATGCCGTCGGCGAGGGCGTCGATCGCCACCGCGAGCTGCTCTGCGGGGATCGTCAGCTCGAGGTCGAAGTCGCGGACGCCCTCGGCGATCAGGCCGGTGAGCACCTGGCGCATCTGTGCGAAGCGTGCTGCGACCTTCGTGCGCACCTTCGCGTCTCGCACGCCGTAAGCCCAGAACTCCATGAACAGCAGCAGCGCCTCGGGCTCCCGCTCGATCATCGTCATCCACTGGCGCGCGCCTCCCGTGGCGCGATCGGCGATCGAGGTGCGCTCCCGGACAGCGGTCGTGATCTCCTGAGCGTGCTCGTCGATCTCCCGTTCCATCAGCGCGAGGAACAGGTCCTCCTTGCCCTCGAAATTCGAGTAGAGGGCACCGGTCGAGAAGCCCGCCTCCGAGGCCACCTCCTCGACGGAGGCGCCGTGATAGCCGCTGCGGGCGAACACGCTGCGGGCGGCTACGAGGAGACGCTCGCGGGTATTCGCCCGGCTCTGCTCGCGCGTCATGCGGGTGCTCGCGGGGGTTGGAGCCATGCCCCGGATCTTACTTGACAGAGCAAACGCTATTTCGATAACGTCCGTTATCCAAAGGACCGCGATCGGAGGAGAAGATGGCCAGCGCCACCGCCCCCAGCCCAGACCTCACGACATTGCCGACGGACGCGATCTCCTACGAGGACCTGTATGCGCGCTGGGAGCGCGGCAACTGGCGCGCCACGGAGCTCGATTTCAGCGAGGACGCGCGGCAGTGGCGAGAGGACTTCACAGAGTTCGAGCGCCGGGCGGCGTTGTGGAACTACTCGCTGTTCTTCTGGGGAGAGGACGCTGTGGCGGACAACCTCTCGCCCTACATCGACGCCGCGCCGCGGGAGGAGCAGAAGTACTTCCTGACCACCCAGCAGGTCGACGAGGCCCGGCACGCAGTGTTCTTCAAGCGGTTCATGCAGGAGGTCTGCGGCGTCGGCGACGGCTCGATGGCGAGCGGCCTGCAGGCGATCCACCCGCAGCTCAGCCCGGGCTTCCGCAAGATCTTCGCCCGGCTCGACACGATGGCCGACGAGCTGCGCAAGGATCACTCCCCGGCGAAGCTCGCGGCGGCGGTGACGCTCTACCACGTCGTGATCGAGGCCTCGCTCGCCCAGCCGGGCCAGCATTTCATCTGCGGGTATCTGCAGGAACGCGACCAGCTTCCGGCCTTCCGCGAGGGCATGGAGAAGATCGCAGCCGATGAGCAGCGCCATATCGGCTTCGGCGTGAAGCTGCTCGCCGACCTCAACCGCGAAGACCCGGTCGGCGTGCCGAAGGCAGTCGCGGCGCTGCTGCGCGACGTGACCCGCTACACCGCCCAGGTGCTGATGCCGCCGGGCTGGGACGAACGCTACATCACGGTCTTCAACGCGACCTACGACGACGTGGGCGTCGAAGGGCTGACCTCGATGACGACCAAGCTGCGCTCGGCCGGCCTCGCGGTCGAGACGCTGCCGGGGCCGCCGGTGCTGCCGGCGGGCCTCTCGCCGCTGGAGATCTCCCAGCGCGGCCGGGCGCTCGCGAAAGCGGGTGTGATCGGCGTGCGCGAGGGGCCGACCAGCCGCGACCCGGAGGTCGTCGCGATGGTGTTCGACACGATCCGCCGGCAGGTCAGTCCCGACCATGGCCTGCGCCGCCCCGCGACCTTCCAGTGGGAGTTCACCGACCCCGACATACCGACGTGGCACCTGCGCGTCGAAAACGGCTCGAGCGCCGTCGAGCAGGGCGAGGCGCCCGGTCCCGACCTGCGCCTGCGCCTCTCCTGGCAGGACTGGGTCGACATCGTCGGGCAGCGCCTGAACCCGCTGCAGGCGATCGCCACCGGCCGTCTGCGCCCGCGCGGCAATCCGCTGGCGCTGCGCAAGCTGATGCGGGCGTTCCCGCAGAGCTGAGCACTCCGAACGGCGTGCGAGCGCCGCCAGGTCCTCTAACCGGGAGCAGGCTCGTGGTCGGTGCGCAAACCTATGCGTGCGCCGGCGCGGGGCGTGGGCAGCCAGGTCGCCGGAGCACGTCTAGGTCGAATACGTCCACGCTGGATGCGAACATACGTTCGACTCCGTAGCAGGACTTGTGCAGAGGAAGGTGAAGACACATTGGCTTTGGCGGATCGCAGTCGGATTGAGTGGACAGAGGCAACATGGAACCCCGTAACGGGGTGCCATCAGGTGTCGCCGGGCTGCGCCCACTGCTACGCCAAAACCTTCGCCGAGCGATGGCGCGGCATACCCGGCCATCCGTACGAGCAGGGTTTCGATCTGCGCCTTTGGCCGGACCGTCTCGAGCAGCCGTTGCGCTGGGCGCGCTCGCGGATGATCTTCGTCAACTCGATGAGCGACCTCTTTCATGAGGGCATCTCCGAGGACTACATCGCCCAGGTGTTCGACATCATGCGACGCGCGAAGCAGCACACGTTCCAGGTGTTGACCAAGCGGCACGAGCGGCTGGCGGCGCTCGCTCCGGACCTCCCGTGGCCGGAGAACGTGTGGATGGGAGTCAGCATCGAGAACAAGCGCTTCGTGCAGCGGGCCGACTACCTGCGCGAAGTTCCGGCAGCTGTGCGCTTCATCAGTGCGGAGCCCCTGCTCGGGCCGCTACACGGGCTCGACCTAGCCGGCATTCATTGGCTGATCGCCGGCGGCGAGTCCGGTCCTGGTCATCGTCGGATGAAGATCGAGTGGGTTCACGAACTTCGCGATCGGTGCAGCGACGAGCAGGTCGCATTTTTCTTCAAGCAGTGGGGTGGGCGAACCGCGAAGATCGGCGGGCGCGAACTCGACGGCCGCACATGGAGCGAGATGCCGGACCGCCCGGCGCTCGCCGTCGCCTAGAGAAATCGGAGCCGCGTTCCCGCAGGGTAGGTGCTGCCACCAATAGAGCGCTGCGCACCGAGCACCTTCGCCCTCTAACCGGGAGCGAACTCGTGTTCGGCGACGCTCGCGGAGGTGGGGGGCGCCGGCTGCGGTGGGGTCCTGCCTGCTCCCGTCTGCGCGGTGGCCACCAGCGGTTGGCTCGTCCGTGGCGGACGCGTGGACCCGATCGGCTGCTCAAGGCTGAACTCGCGGCCCCTCGATGATGCGGGCACTGTCGCGGCCGGGCCGCGGGCACGCGACTGCCCTCCGGGCCGAGCCCTTCGCGCCGTCGCCACCCGAGCCGCGAGCGCCGCCGGCGCGCTCGCACCCGCCGGCGGTGGTGCTGCCGCCGGCCGGGGAGCCGGCCCATCGCGCTGCGGGGCTCCCCGCTCGATCGCCACGCACCCGGCGCCGATGCCGACCGCGAGCAGACACCCCGCGGCGAGCTTCGCGGTCAGCCCGGAGCCGAGCGCCCAGCTGCCGCCGGCGCCGGCACCGCCGCCGGTCGCAGCCGAGGCGCCGAGCGAGGGCAGGGACGCGGTGGCCTGACCGGCGGCGGCATGGTGTCCGATGCCGGCCCCGGCGAACAGGCCCGCGGCGCCCCCGCCCGGCAGCGTGAGGACCGGCGGCAGCAGCACGGCGGCGCCGCGCAGGGTGGCGACGTAGTGTCGGCAGGCTGGGCAGTCGCTCCGGTGCACGACGGCCAGGCGGTAGCGCTCCCCGCCCGGGTCGAGCACGCCGAACGCCAACGCTCTCATCAGCGAGCCCTGCTGCTCGCAGAAGGAGCCATCGCGAATCGTCTCGACGAGCTCGCCGAGCTTCGCGGAGACGCCGGCCCGGCCCTTGCTGCCCTCCATCAGCTTACGCATGCGGGTCTCACTCACGCCCATCAGCCGCGCCGCCTCGCCCCGTGAGTAGCCGTGCAGGTAACAGAGCGCCGCGGCCTCGCGCTCGCGCAGATCGAGCCGGGCGCGCATCCCCTGCAGCAGGTTGCGCAGCCGTTGGCGGTCATCCAGCTCGCCGGCGAGGTCCTGTTCGACGGCGGCCTGCGCCGGCAGCGGCTCCTCGCCGCGGCGGGGAGATCGCAGCTCCTCGATCGCACGCCGGTAGGTGACCAGCGTGAGCCACGCGCGGGTATTGACGATCCGATCGCCTTTCAGCGCCGCCGCGTAGAGGCCCTGCCAGGCGGTGGCGTAGCAGGCGTCGAGCTCCGCCGGATCGAGCGACGCGCCCGAGGAGCGAAGCCGCGCCCCGACGGTCGCGAGCACGATGCTTCGCAAGGCCGCGAAATCACGCTCTAGAAGCCGTTCGGCTCGGTAGCGACGCAGCGTGGCGGGGCTCATACCGGGAGCGTCCCACCGCTCGGCAGAAACCGCCAGCGAGCCCCGTCACGATGACGCGGAATCTGCCCGCTTGCAGGCAAAACGCCGACCGAAGTCTGGCGCGCGTGTCTCCGACTCAGGCCACCGGCGAAGGCGCGCCCGCATAGGCGCTGATCTGGGAGAGGCTGTGGTCGCGCATGTCCTCCCCATCGCGCCGGCGGCGGTGCCACTCGACGATTCGGCGCAGCGCCTCCTCCAGCCGCCACGCGGGGCGCCAGCCGAGTTGATCCTCCGCCGCGGCAGAGTCGAGCTCGAGGTGAGCGGCCTCGGCAGGGTTCGGACCCCCGTCGGTGTGCCACACCAACTCGCCCTCGTAGAGCTCGGCGAGACGCTCGACGATCCATCCCACCGGCCTCGCATCGCCGGCGGGAGGCCCGAAGTTCCAGGCCCGTGCCGCCTCCTCGCCCTCGCAGAGCGCCCTCGCGAGCAGCAGGTACCCGGCGAGCGGGTTGAGGACGTGCTGCCAGGGTCGCACGGCGTCGGGGTTGCGGACGAGCAGCGGGAGGCCGCTCTCGACGGCCCGCAGCGCATCGGGCAACAGGCGGTCTTCGCCCCGGTCGCCCCCGCCGATCACGTTGCCGGCCCGGGCGGTGGCGAGGTTGGCGTTGCCCTCGCCGGCGAAGAAGGAACGGCGGTAGCCGGCGGTCACCAGCTCCGCGGCGGCCTTGGAGGAGGAGTAGGGATCTTTGCCTCCCAACGGGTCGTCCTCCGTGAACGGGCGCGTCGAGCCGGCAGGGTTCTCGTAGCACTTGTCCGAGGTCACGACGACCACGGCGCGTACCTGGCCGGGGAGGGCGCGCACGGCCTCGAGCACGTTGACCGTGCCCATCACGTTGACCTCGTAGGTCAGGGCGGGCTCCCGCAGGGAGCGGAGCACCATCGGCTGAGCCGCCAGATGGATCACGATCTCCGCGCCCGAGCCAGCCAGCGCCGCTGCGACGGCGCCGGCATCGCGGACATCGCCGTCCTGCTCGCGCATGCCGCCGCCGACGCGGGCCTCCCGGTACAGCGAGGAGTGCGCGGGCATGCCGCTCGAGAAGCCCGTCAGCTCGGCGCCGAGCGACTGCAGCCACAGCGAGAGCCAGGCGCCCTTGAACCCGGTGTGACCGGTGATGAGCACCCGACGTCCCCCCCAGAATTCCCGGTCGATCGTCACGGCGCGAGGTATCTTCACGCAATTCCGTCGGACCCCGCACCCCCACCGCCCCCGGGCGCCCCGCCGGTCCCGCCCGAACAGGCCGAGGTGCTCGGCGTGCCGCTGGCGGTGAGCGACTACGACGGCGTGCTGGACTGGATGGAGGCAATGATCGCCGAGGGCTCTCGCGGCTACGTGACCGCCGCCGCCGTGAACCTCGTGATGAGCGCCCGCGAGGACCCCGAGGCGGCGGCGGCCCTCGCCGGCGCCACGCTCGCCACGCCCGACGGCATGCCCCTCGTGTGGGCCCTGAAGGCGCTCGGGCACCAGCGCGCCACCCGCATCTACGGTCCGGACCTGATGGCTGCCTTCTGCGCCCGCGCGGCCGCGCGGGGCATCCCGATCTACCTCTACGGCGGACGGGACCCGGAGGCCCTCGCGCTGTTGCAGGCGCGCCTTCGGGAGCGCTTCCCGGGCCTGGCGATCGCGGGCGCCCACTCGCCTCCCTTCCGTCCTCTCAGCGAGCAGGAGAAGGCCGAGGACGCGGCGCGCATCGACGGCTCGGGTGCCGCGGTCGTGTGGGTCGGGACTGGTCAGCCCAAGCAGGAGAAGTGGATGCACGAGATGCGCCCGCGGCTCGCCGCGCCGCTGCTGGTCGGCGTGGGCGCCGCCTTCGACTTCCACGCAGGCCTCGTCTCGCAGGCTCCGCCGTGGATGCAGCGCGCCGGCCTCGAGTGGGCCTACCGGCTATCGCGCGAACCCCGACGCCTGTGGCGGCGCTACGCCCGCTACAACCCGCGCTTCGTTGCGGCCTTCGCGGGGCAGTACCTCGGCCATCTGCGCGGTCGCGACTAGCCATCTGCGCGGTCGCGACTAGCCATCTGAGCGGTCGCGACGAGCAGCGCTACGAGCCCCGCGCGGCGGTGTCCGGCAGCACGACGAGCGTGTCTCCGGCGGGCCCGACGCTAACCTCAAGGCTTCGATGAGCGCCCAGCAGAGCAACGCCGACGTGGCCGTCGTCGGCCTCGGCCGGGTCGGGCTGCCGCTGGCCCTGTCCTTCGCCGACCGCGGACTGAACGTGATCGGCGTCGACAACGATCCGCGCCGCCTCGACGCGGTCAGCGAGGGACGGATGCCGTTCCAGGAGACCGGCGCACAGGAGCTGCTCGATCGGGTGCACGCGAGTGGGAGGCTCTCCCTAACGGGCGCGGTCGGCGGGGCCGCAACGGCGCGATCGATCGTACTCACGCTGGGCACCCCCTCCTTCTCTCACATCGAGATCGACATGCGCGACATTCGCTCCGCGCTGGATGATCTGCTCGGCCTGCTCGCTCCGGGTCATTCGCTGATCCTGCGTTCGACGGTTGCGCCCGGCACGACGGAGTTCGTCGCCGGCTATTTGCACAAGCACCGCGGCTTTCAGATCGGCGAGGAGGTCTTCGTCTCACATGCACCCGAGCGCATCGCCGCGGGTCGCTTCCTCGCGGAGATCGACACTCTGCCGTGCATCATCGGCGGCGTCGGCGCCCGCTCCGGCGAGGTGGCGGCGGAGCTGTTCGGGGCTTTCGACGCCCCGATCGTGCAGACCACTCCCGTGCAGGCCGAGCTCGCGAAGATCTGGGCGAACATCCTGCGCTACACGAACTTCGCGCTGCCCAATCTGCTGATGATGGACTGTGAGCGCTACGCGGCCAATGTCTTCGAGGTGATCGACCTGATCAACCGCGACTACCCGCGCGGCGGCATCGCCAGGCCCGGCCTCACCGCCGGTACGTGCCTGCGCAAGGACTTCACCTTCTCGGAGGAGCGCTCGGCCGCGCCCGGGATGCTGCTGGCCGTCTCCAGGGTGAACGAGTCTGTGCCGCTGTTCCTGCTGGAAGGAGCCAAGCGCCGCCTCGGCGCCCTGAGCGATAGGAAGATCGCCGTGCTCGGGCTGGCATTCAAGGCAGACACCGACGACGAGCGTGACTCGCTCGCGCACAAGCTGATCCGCCTGCTCGAACGCGAGCTCGCCGACGTCGTCGTGCACGACCCGCACGTCCCCACCCCGACGGTGTCGCTCGCGAAGGCGATCGACGGCGCGGAGGTGGTC
>DASWFM010000286.1:0-6501 GCA_036394235.1 Solirubrobacteraceae bacterium
CGGCTACGACGAGGGCGGCCAGCTCACCGAGGCGGTGCGCCGCAAGCCCTACAGCGTGCTGCTGCTCGATGAGATCGAGAAGGCCCACCCGGACGTCTTCAACATCCTCCTGCAGATCCTCGAGGACGGCCGGCTGACCGACGCGCAGGGTCGCACGGTCGACTTCCGCCACGCGATCGTGATCATGACCTCGAACATCGGCGCGGCGGAGATCGCGCGCAACACGCCGCTGGGCTTCGCCGTCTCCGAGGACGAGACCGGGATCACCTACGACGACATGAAGAGCCGCATCATGGGCGAGCTGAAGAAAGTCTTCCGGCCCGAGTTCCTCAACCGCATCGACGACGTGATCGTCTTCCACAAGCTGCAGAAGGAGGAGATCAAGCAGATCGTCGAGCTGCTGCTGCTGAGGATCCGCGAGTCGATGGCCGAGCGCGAGCTCCAGCTCGAGCTGACCGAGGGCGCCAAGGACCTGCTCGTCGACAAGGGCTGGGACCCCTCGATGGGAGCGCGTCCGCTGCGACGGGCGATCCAGCGCTACATCGAGGACCCGCTGGCGGACTTCGTGCTGCGCGAGCAGCTGACGCCCGGTGCCACCGTGGTGGTCGACCCGGACGGCGAGGCCGAGGGTGAGGTCAAACTCTCGATCGTCCAGCCCAAGAAGGCGAAGACGCCCGTCGGCGTCGGTGCCGAGGGCGGCTCCGGCGAGGAGCCCGAGCTGACCGAGGGCGACGCGCCGGCAGTACCCGACGCACCGCCCGAGTCCTAGCGGCCACTCGAATCGAGCTGTCCCCGCCGGGCCGTAATCTCGCGGGATGCCCCGCAAGTCCGTCCACGTCTGCTCCGACTGTGGTGCCCAGGAGGCGAAGTGGCACGGGCAGTGCCCCGCCTGCGGCGCCTGGAACACGCTCGTCGAGGAGGCCCTTCCCCAGGAGCTCAAGGGCGGCTCCCGGCGGCTGCGTGCGGTCGGCGGATCGGGCGCATCAGAGGCTCCGAAGCGCCTTCGTGACGTCGGCTCGGCGCCTGTCCGGCGCATGTCGAGCGGCATCGGGGAGCTCGACAGGGTGCTCGGCGGCGGCCTCGTCCCGGGGTCGCTGACGCTGCTCGGGGGCTCGCCCGGCATCGGCAAGTCGACGCTCACCAACATGGTCCTCGGGAACCTCGCGGGGGCGGGTCACGCAACGCTTTATGTCAGCGGCGAGGAGTCCGCCGAGCAGGTGCGCCTGCGGGCCGAGCGACTCTCCGGCGAGCCGGCCCAGGGTGGGCCGGGCTCTGCCCTCGACGTGCCGATCCTCGCCGAGACGGAGCTCGAGGCGGTGCTCGCGACGCTCGCGGCGATGCGTCCCGCGGCATGTGTGATCGACTCGGTCCAGACGCTCCGCTCGGCCGAGCTATCGGGTGCGCCCGGATCGGTCGGGCAGGTCCGCGAGGTCGCCGCCCGGATCATGGAGCTGGCCAAGCAGCAGGGCACCGCCGTGATCCTCGTCGGCCATGTGACCAAGGACGGAGCCTTGGCGGGGCCGAGGGTCCTCGAGCACCTCGTCGACTGCGTGCTTCAGTTCGAGGGCGAGCGCGAGCGGCCCTACCGCGAGCTGCGGGCGCTCAAGAATCGCTTCGGCTCGACCAACGAGGCGGGGCTGTTCGAGATGCGCCAGGGCGGCCTGGTGGAGGTTCTGGACGCTTCGGCGCGGTTCGTTGCCGAGGCGACGAGAGCCCCGGGCAGCGTGGTGCTGGCGACGATGGAGGGGTCGCGGCCGCTGCTCGTCGAGGTGCAGGCGCTCGTCGCCTCCTCGGAGCTCGAGCAGCCCCGGCGGGTGGTCTCTGGACTCGACCGCAACCGGCTCGCTCTGGTGCTCGCGATCCTCGGGCGCCATGCGGGCGTCGGCACGGGGGCGGCTGACGTGTTCGTCAACGTCGTCGGCGGCGTGCGCGTCGACGAGCCCGGCTGCGATCTCGCCGTAGCCCTGGCCGTCGCCTCGGCCGCCCGCGGCGTGCCCCTGACGGACGGTCCTCGCGCCTGCTTCGGCGAGCTGGGGCTGACCGGCGAGCTGCGTTGGGTCGGCCACCCCGAGAGGCGCCTGGAAGAGGCCTCGCGCCACGGGCTGGGCGATGTGATCGCGCCCCCGGACAGCGGCGCCGGCTCCTCTGGCGCGGCGACCCTGCGGGAGGCCCTGGCGATCGCTCTCCCTGGAGGCTCCAAGAGGCACGGCGACGGGGTCCTGAGGGCCGCACGGGTGACCCCCGCGGAGGCCCCCCTCGGCGCTCTTTAGCGGTTTCCGGGGGCCGGAGGAGACGATGAAGAATCCCTAAATGCCCTAGAATTGGGGATTGTGGCACCTAGGTCCGGTGAAGATGCAGACAACGCAATAAGGCCGGATCCAGGACTTATGAGGGCGCTGGAGATGATCGCGCCCGGCACAGCGCTGCGGGAGGGGATCGAGAGCATCCTCCACGCCCGCACCGGCGGCCTGATCGCGATCGGGGAGCCCGAGGACCTCAGCTTCATGTTCTCCGGCGGGATCAAGCTCGACATCGACTACACGCCCGCCTTCCTCTACCAGGTCGCGAAGATGGACGGCGCGATCGTCCTCAACGCCAACGCGACGAAGATCTCGATGGCGAACGTCCAGCTGATGCCCGACCCCACGATCCTCTCCCACGAGACCGGCACCCGCCACCGCACAGCCGAGCGAGTCTCCAAGCAGACCGACGCCCTGGTGATCGCCATCTCCCAGCGCCGGGAGGTCGTTTCGGTGTACGTCGACGGTGTCAAGTACATCCTCGAGGACATTCCGGTGGTGCTCGCGAAGGCCAACCAAGCCCTCGCGACGCTCGAGAAGTACCGGACCCGCCTCGACCAGGTCTCGACCAGGTTGACGGCCCTCGAGTTCGAGGGCGCGACCACGCTGCACGACGTGTTGACGGTCCTGCAGCGCTCCGAGCTCGTGACCCGCATGGCCGTCGAGATCGAGCGCTACATCGTCGAGCTCGGCAGCGAGGGGCGCCTGATCGAGATGCAGCTCGAGGAGACGATGGTCGGCGCGGCCGCCGAGAAGGCGGCGCTCGTGCGCGACTACCTCTCGGGCTACTCCGACGAAGCATTCGCCGGCGCGCTCGAGGAGATCGGCCGCCTCAGCCATCAGGACCTCCTGGACTTCGGGCGTCTCGCCGAGCTGCTCGGCTATGACCGCAAGCTGAACACGCTCGACTACCCCGTCTCGCCGCGCGGCTACCGCGTCCTCGGGCGCATTCCGCGTCTGCCGAAGCTCGCCGTCGCGCAGATCGTCGCGGAGTTCGGAGGGCTCGACGAGCTGCTGGCCGCGACCGACTCGGAGCTCGAGGCGGTAGAAGGCGTGGGCGAGATCCGCGCCAAGGACATCCGCGAGGGCCTGCGCAGGCTGCAGGAGCTGAACCTCGTGGATCGTTACCTACAGACTTGAACAAGGGCTGGTCCCCCCGGGCCGGCCGCAAACGAAGGAGGACACCATTCCGGCACAAGCAACTGACGAAGGAACCCTGACCGAGGAGATCGAGGTCACCCGCGAAGTCGAGTACATCGAGTTCGAGCTGGGGGACCATGTCGTCTACCCCCACCACGGCGCCGGCAAGGTGCTGAAGAAGGAGGAGATGGAGATCCTCGGCGAACGCCGTGAGTACCTCACGATCAAGATCCTCCACAACGACATGACCGTACGGGTCCCGACCGAGAACGCCGCCCTGGCGGGCCTGCGCAGGGTGATCGACGAAGAGACCGTCAAGAAGGTCCTCGACGTGCTCCGCGACGAAGTCTCCGAGATGCCCAAGAACTGGAACCGCCGCTTCAAGCACAACCGCGACAAGATCAAGACCGGCGACATCTACGAGCTGGCCGAGGTCGTCCGCAACCTCTCCCTGCGGGAGAGCGAGAAGGGCCTCTCGACGGGTGAGAAGCAGATGTTCACCCGCACCAAGAAGATCCTCGCCTCCGAGCTGATGTACGCGCTCGACAAGGACGAGGAAGAGGCCGAGAGCTACCTCGACGAGCTGCTCGCCGACTCGGCCAACCAGCAGCTGGCCGTCGCCGGAGCCAAGTAGGCGGGCTCTCGCGCACGCGGCAACGCCGGTGGGAGCCGGTATGCCGCGTGCGCGACAGCCACTGCGACGATGGCCGTAGCGCTGATCGTGGCGGCCGGCAGCGGCGAGCGCCTCGGTGCCGGCCGGCCGAAGGCGTACGTCGAGCTCGCCGGGCGCGCGATGGTCGAGTGGAGCGTCGAGGCGCTCGCGGCCACCCCCGGGATCGATCGGATCGTCGTCGCGACGCCGCCGGGCGCGATCACGTTCGGCGAAATCGGCGCGGTCGTGCTCGGCTCGGTCCGCGGTGGCGTGTCGCGCTCTGAGTCCGTGCGGCTCGCCCTGGCCGAGGCTGGCCCGGGTGACCCGGTGCTCGTCCACGACGCAGCTCGGCCGCTGTTGGTGCCCGCCCTGGCAGAGGCGGTGATCGCCGCGCTCGAAGCGGACCCGCAGGCCGATGCGGCGATCGCGGCCGCGCCGGTCACGGACACGATCAAGCGTGCCGGACGCGACGGCGGTCCCGTGCGCGAGACACTCGATCGCGGCGAGCTGTGGTCCGTGCAGACCCCACAGGTCTTCCGCCGCGAGGCGCTCGAGCGCGCCCTCGACGTCGACGCCGACACGCTCGCCCGTGCCACCGACGATGCCTGGCTGATCGAGCGCGCCGGCGGCCGCGTGATCGTCGTGCCCAGTCTCGCGGCGAACATGAAGGTGACGACGCCCCTCGACCTGCGCGTCGCCGCCCAGCTGATCGAGGCGCGAATCGCGGGCGCCGACGGCGATCCTGCTTGAATCGCGGCCGATGCTCACCGACTACCACCTGCATCTCCGGCCCGACGACGCCGACGCGGCACCGGAGCGCTACTTCACCGAGGCCAACGTCGAGAGATACCGCGAGGTGGCAGACGAGCGCGCCATCGAGGAGCTCGGCGTCTCGGAGCACATCTACCGCTTCCACCAGGCGCTCGAGCTCTGGCGCCACCCCTTCTGGGAACGCTATGCCCACGACGACCTCGACGACTACTGCAACTTCGTTCGTGAGCAGACCGACCTGCGGCTCGGCATCGAGATGGACTTCGTGCCCGGCGCCGAAGACCGCACCGCGTCCCTGCTCGACGCGCGCGACTTTGATTACGTCGTCGGCTCGGTCCACTTCGTCAGCGACGGAGCCGTCGACATGGAGCTCTTCACCGCGTGGGACCCGAGAGACCCACGCCGCTCGCCCGAGGCCGTGTGGACTCGCTACTTCGAGACCGTCGCCGCCAGCGCGGCGAGCGGCCTGTTCGACATCATCGCCCACCCGGACCTCGTGAAGTACTTCGGACCCAACCACCCCGAGCGGATCCCGGCGCGCGACCTGCGCTTCTTCTACGAGCCGGCCGTCGAAGCGTTCGCCGAAGCCGGCGTCGCGGTCGAGGTCTCGACGGCCGGATGGCGCAAGCCGGCCGCGGAGCTCTACCCCGCGCCCGCGTTCCTCGAGATGTGCGTCGAAGCGGGTGTGCCGGTGGCCCTGTCAAGCGACGCCCATCACCCCGAGGACGTGGGCGCGGACTACGAGCGGGCGCTCGAGCTGCTGTCCGATCTCGGCGTCGGCGAGCTCGCCGTGTTCGACCATCGCACGCGAGCGCTCGAGCCGCTCGGCGCGCGCGCTGGGGGCGAGGGGTGACGCGGTCCGGCATCGGCTATGACTCCCACCGTCTCCTCGAGGGCCGGCGCTTCGTGCTGGGCGGCGTCGAGATCCCCCACGAGCAGGGGCTCGCGGGCCACTCCGACGCCGACGTGCTGACGCACGCCGTGATCGACGCGCTGCTCGGCGCCGCGGGGCTCGACGACATCGGCAAGCACTTCCCGGACACCGACGAGCGCTTCAAGGACGCAGACTCGATCGCCCTGCTGGCCGAGGTGATCGCGGCGGTGCGGGGACGCGGTCTGCGCGTGGTCAACGTCGATTGCACCGTGCTCGCGGAGCGGCCGAAGATCGACCCGCACCGCCAGGCGATCCGCGAGCGGCTCGCCGCCGCGCTCGGCCTTCCCGCCGAGGACGTCAACGTCAAGGCGACGACGGGCGAGGGGATCGGCTTCGTCGGCCGCGGCGAGGGCGTCGCGGCGCTGGCGATCGCAACGCTCGAGCCGACCGCCTGAACACGCCCCGCGAAATCAACCATCTAGGGTTCGCCTCGGCGATGCGCGAGATCACGATCCACGACACGCAGAGCGGCGAGGTCCTGCCGCTGCAGCCGCGCGACCCGGGACGGGTCGGCATCTACGCCTGCGGTCCGACGGTCTACAGCCGCATCCACATCGGCAATGCACGGCCATTCGTGATCTTCAGCCTCTTCAAGCGCTTCCTCGAGCACGAGGGCTACGACGTCGACCTCGTCATCAACGTCACCGACGTCAACGACAAGATCTACGACGCGGCCACGAAGCAGGGCCTGCCGAGCGGCGAGC
>DASWFM010000287.1:0-9431 GCA_036394235.1 Solirubrobacteraceae bacterium
GTGTTGTTTCCGTCGACGTCAGAGCCTGAAGCGCGGTCGGCGCTGGCGCGCCTGCGCACTGCGGACGACCCAGTCGGCTGGTCTGCCGGCACCAGTGAATGGCTGCGCGGCGAGGAGCTCGGAACCGCATTGGCGCGCGCGGATACGCAGCTCTATGAGGAGAAGCGCTCGAAGCGGCGCCCTCCTCTCGAGCGAAGTCACCGAACGCTCCACAAGCTCGTGCCGGCGCGCGCCACCAGCGTGCCTCGGTCCTAGCTCGTCGGGGAGCAGCAAATGCAGTGGTTGCCGTCATCGCTTGTCACCCGAGCTGACGGTCCAGGTTGACGGCAGCGCTGATCAGCGCGAGGTGGGTGAAGGCTTGGGGAAAGTTCCCGAGCTGCTCCCCCGTTGGCCCGATCTCCTCAGCGTAGAGGCCGAGGTGGTTGGCGTATGTGAGCATCTTCTCGAAGATCAGCCGAGCCTCGTCCAAGCGGCCGGCGCGCGCCAGTGCCTCGACGTACCAGAACGTGCAGATCGAGAACGTTCCTTCCTTCCCGGCCAGCCCATCGGGAGAGGCTTCGGCGTCGTAACGGTAGACGAGTGAATCTGACACAAGCTCGCTGCTGATCGCGTCGAGTGTGGAGATCCAACGGGGGTCCTGAGGGGCGATGAACTTCATCAGCGGCATCACCAGCAGCGACGCATCGAGGACATCGGTCTCGTAGTGCTGGACGAACGCCGCGCGCTTCTCGTTCCAGCCTCGCTCGTAGATCTGACGGTAGATCCGATCGCGGGCCGTTTCGAGGCGAGCCCGATCGGTCGGCAGTCCGCGGGCGGTCGCCATCCGCAGCGTTCGCTCGACCGCCACCCAGCACTGCAGCCGCGAGTAGGTGAAGTGCCGGCGCCCGCCGCGGGTCTCCCAGATCCCCTCATCCGCCTGGTCCCAGTTCTCGCAGACCCAGTTGACCATGCGGGTGAGGTCGTCCCACGACCGATGAGAGATGGGCGCGCCGTGCTTGTCGTAGAGGTAGATCGAGTCGACGAGCTCGCCGTAGATATCGAGCTGTAGCTGCGTAGCCGCGTCGTTTCCGACCCTCACCGGCGAGGAGCCGCGATATCCCTCGAGATGCTCGAGCACCTGCTCGGGGATCTCCCGCCGGCCGTCGATCCCGTACATGATCTGCAACGGCGCGCTCTCCTGTAGGTGCATCCCCGCCAGCCGATCGGTCAGCCAGTCCATGAACGCGGTCGCCTCCTCGGTGAAGCCGAGCCGCAACAGGGCATACAGCGAGAACGCCGCGTCGCGAATCCAGGTGTACCGGTAGTCCCAGTTGCGCTCCCCTCCGAGCACCTCTGGCAGGCTCGTCGTGGGGGCGGCGACGATCGCCCCGGTGGGCGCATACGTGAGGAGCTTGAGGGTCAGCGCCGAGCGGTGAACGATCTCGCGCCAGCGACCCCGATAGCGCGACTGTGCCAACCACCTCCGCCAATACTCGACCGTGTGCTCGAACAGCTCCCGCGTCTCCTCCGGGCTGTGACCGTGCATCTCGTACTGCCCCGGCACGTGCTCGAGGATGAACGTCGCGCTCTGCCCCGCCTCGAGCTCGAAGGAGGCGTGCACGTCGGCACCCCGCAGCTCTATCGGCGTTTCGGTCTCGAGCGCGACCCGAGCGCCCGGGCTCTCGAACAGGACCCCGCCGGCGTGACGCTCTGCGCGGTGAACCTCACGCCCGAAATCAAATCGCGGAGCGCATTCCAGCTCGAACCGCATCCGCCCGCGGACACTCAGCACGCGGCGAATCAGCCGGTCTCGTGGCGACCCGGCGAGGCGCTCGCTGACCGGCATGAAATCCTGGACCTCCCCGACGCCATCCGGCGTGAGGAAGCGAGTGATCAGCACGTTCGTGTCAGGAAAGTAGAGCTGCTTGTTCTGCCAGTCGCCGTCGGCGGGCCGGAGCGTGAAGCGGCCGCCGCGGTCGGCATCGAGCAATGAGGCGAAGATGCTCGGCGAGTCGAACCGCGGGGAGCAGTACCAGTCGATCGTTCCGTCGGTGCAGATCAGCGCGACGGTGTGCAGGTTGCCGATCACCCCATGGTCTGCGATCGGTGGATAGGGCGCCGTGCTCACCTCTCACCAACGGTGCTCGCGGCGGGCTCGACGGCGACACCATGTCCGGGGCCGTGCGCGACGGGCATCGTCGGATCGCGCACAGCCAGCAGCACAGCGCCGGCAACGACAGCGGCAAACGCCAGAACCCGCGCGGCGCCGAGTCCTCCGGAAGGGACCGGCTCGCCCAGCACGATCGTGCCCGCCAGGATCGGCAGGGCGTTGGTCGCAAGCGTTGCGAGTCCGGCCACCGTCAGGGCACTGCCCCGCTGATAGCCGAGCTGGAGCAGCGAGGTGCCGGCGGTGTAGCCGATCGCCAGCGTCACCAGGAAAGCGAAGTGGGCGCCGCCTTGGGTCACGAGCTTGGTCGAGAAGTCACCGATCGAGAACAGTAGACCTCCAGCTACACCGTGAGCCACGCCCGTCCCACCGCGCCTCCGGCCGATGTGGAGTACGACCAATGCCAACGCCGCGGTCCCGCCGAGCCATGCCAGGATCGCCGCGGTGGAACCCCGACCGCCGCCGTCGCTGCTCTGAAGGAGCGACACGCCGAGCAGGACCAAGCCGAGCGCCGACAGCCACACGCCGATGCGCTGGAGTCGCCCGAGTCGTCGGCCACTGACGCGCGCGGTCACGTACGCGAGCACCCCGATCCCGCCCGCCCCGATGCTCTGGACGACCGCGAGCGGCGCGAGCGCGAGCGCCGCCGCGTACGACGCGAACCCACTGGACTCCATCGCGAACCCGGACATCCAGCTGCGGTCGCTGACGAGGAGCTTCAGCGACTGCAGCGGCCGGCGCGGTGACAGCGCGGGGAGCGCGGCGGCTGCGTCGTGCTCTCGCGAGTACGCCACGTTCGTGAGCGTGGTCGAGATCGCCGCGAGGATCAGCCCGATGACCACGTGGAGATGCACGCCCGCCAGCGTAACGGCGACCCAGCGTCACCCGATCGCCGTAGGCGATCGTCGAGGCCGAGGCGGTTCCCGTCGTTTCGCCGCGGGCTCGACGCCTCGCCGCGATCAAGACGGTGGACGCCAACCTCCGGGCAGCGTCGTTTGACCCACCTCGATCAGGTAGCCGTCCGGGTCGCGGATGTAGCAGCGCAGCTCGGCCTCGTGCTGCTTGGGGGGAGTCAGGAATTGCGCGCCTCGCGCGCTCCACTCGGAGTACACCGCGTCGATGTCCGCGACCCGGATGTTGAGGAAGCTGCTCACCCGATCCGGGTCCGGCGGCGTCTCGAGCGTGACGGTCGGCTTGTCGTCGGTCGGACCCCCTCCGACGTTGATGATGATCCAGCTGTTGGCCAGCGCGACGTAGGTCACCTCGTCACCCTGCTCGCTGGAGATGACCGTCTTGCCGCCGAGTACCTCTGTGTAGAAGCGTCGGGAGCGCTCGACATCATCCGAGACGATGAAGTGCGCGACGACCATCTCCTCGTCGATTTTGCTCATCATGACCTCCGTTGTTGGGTGCCTGCGTCTCGCTCGATCACTGCATACCCGCGCTCACGGTATGCCTTCACGAGACCGGCCCCGATGCCCTGCGGCGCGCCGGTGATGATCGCGACCCTCTGCTCGTCGTGCTCGGGCGGCGGGATCACTCGACGAGATAGGTCTCGTAGATCACGCGCGTGGCTTGCCGGCCGCCGACGCTGATGAAGATCCCCTTGTTCAGCCAGTCGAGTCGAGGAACTGCGGTTTCGATCTGGGTTGAGGTTCGGAAGGTGTACTCGCTGGCATCGACCTCCTCGCCGCGCACGAGGCGTGCGAGGACCTCGGCGCTGCCGTGGCGCACACCTCGTGATTGAACGTAGAGCAGCTCGCCGGCATCGGTCTGCAGGGTGTAGCGGATGTCGCCGAGCGCGGTGCCGTCCGGCAGGACGATCTGCCAGTCGGCGCTGGCGCCCGGGAGCAGCTTGCCGCTGAGCTCAGGACCGGTGAACGTCCCGCCGGTTTGAGGCACGATGCGCCGGTGGCCCTGGGCGACGTCGCCGAGATCCAGCGGCTGGCCGAGCGTCGCCTCCAGGCGGTAAACAAACGTTAGGCGAGGCTCGGGAAGCTGATCGCTGCTCATCGCTGGCTCCTAACGGGCCGCGGAGTTCGCCGGTGGTCCCGGATCGTTGGGATGAGCCTCGAGCGGGGTGACCGTGATGTTCATCCAGTCGTAGAGTGGCAGAGCACGGAGTAGGTCGGTGAGCTGCGCTTCGGTGTCGGCGCGGTACAGGCCGAGGATCAGCTCCCGCAGGGGGCTTCCCTCGGCGCTCTCCGACATCGGCGACAGCACAGGTAACGTTGACCAGAGGCACGCCATGACCGACACCTCACCAGCGCTGTCGACGCCGTTCGATGAGCACTCCACCGCGGAGGAAGTGCTTGCCGACGTCGATCTCTCCGGACGCCGCGCGATCGTGACCGGCGCCTCTTCGGGGATCGGGACAGAGACCGCGCGGGTATTGGCGTTGAGGGGCGCAGCGGTCACCCTCACCGCACGAAACCTGACCGCCGGCGAGACCGCCGCCGAGCAGATCCGTCAGAGCACCGGCAACAGCGCCGTCGACGTTCGCCCCCTCGAGCTGGCCGACCCGTCCTCGGTAGCCGCGCTCGTCGACAGCTGGGACGGGCCGCTCGACATCCTCGTGAACAACGCCGGCGTGATGGCGATCCCAGAGCGCACTCTCACGCCCGGCGGCGACGAGCTGCAGTTCGCCACCAACCACCTCGGTCACTTCGCGCTGGCCACCGGTCTCCTCGACGCGCTGCGCGCCTCCGGCGACGCGAGGATCGTCTCGGTCTCCTCCTCGGGCAGCCTGTTTTGCCCGGTCCTGTTCGACGACCTCACCTTCGCCTTCGTGGCCTACGAGCCGTTTGCAGCCTACGGCCAATCCAAGACCGCCAACACGCTGTTTGCCGTGGAGGCCGACCGGCGCTGGGCAGGCGAGGGCATCCGGGCCAACGCGCTCATGCCGGGTGGGATCGCCACCAACCTCCAGCGTCACGTCGATCCCGAGGCACTCGCCGAAGCTCGCCGCCGGTCCGGGGCCTCCAGCGCCCTCAAGAGCGTCGCTCAAGGCGCCGCGACCTCCGTGCTGGCCGCGGCCTCACCGCTGATGGATGGGATCGGCGGCCGCTACCTGGAGGACTGCCAGGAAGCTCACACGATCGCCTCGCGCGCCGAAAGCGACGGCCGGCACGGCGTCGCCCCCTACGCCCTCGACCCCGACAACGCCAGGCGACTCTGGGATATCTCTGAGCGCCGGCTCGCCTCGCTTGGAGCCTGAGCTCGGCGGATCAGGGGAATCGGCGCTTGACGGCCGACGGCCTGGTGTGACTGATCGGGCCGGCGCGGGCGTCAGCGCCGATGGACGATCGGGAGCCACGAAGGGCGCCAGGGCCACCGGCTCACGCGAGCAGCGTGCTGCTTGAACCAACTGGGACCGATGCCGGCAGCAAGGACCCCGAAGGCGCCACGAAGCGCGCAAGGGCGATGTGGCCGCGAACTTGCACGGACAGGGCTGCAAGGCCTGGCTCGGGAGGGGTCCGAACGAACGCCGCCACCTCGCTGGGGCTGCCGACGACGACCAGTTCGCTCACCCCGATCGGCCGCCTGAGGACGCGCAGGCGGGGCAGGTAGTACTGGACAACCCGATCATCGGTGAACCCGTCGACGACCATCACGGCCCGAGCGCCGCGGGGAGCCCCGAGCGAGCCCAGCAACCCGCGCCAATCGTCTCGCTGCAGTCGAGGGGTGCTCGCGACAGTCACGGTGATGGCGATGAAGATCGCGGAGCCGGCCAGGACTCCCGCCAGCATCCATCGCCGGGGTGGTCCTGCCGCTCCAAGAGCCACCACGAGCGCGAGCAGTGGCCATGCGTAGAGCACGTTGCGCGGCGCCAGGTAGTTGGTCCCCAGAAGCGAGAGCACCAGCGGCAGGCCCAACGCGAGCGCTGCCAGAACTGCCAAGGCGCCCCCCCAACTGCGTCGCCGGCTCGGGCCGCTACGCGCGAGCGCGTAGACCGCAGCGAGCGCCAGGAGCGCGAGCGCGGCCAGCCCTGCGCGATGGATGATCGGCGTCCAGGTAGGGCCGATGAAGAACGACTGAGCGATCGCCTTCACCTGATCCCCCACCGAGTAGATCGAGGTCCACGGGCGGGGCACGTGATCCTTCTGATACAGCGCCAGTGGCAGCAGCGCGGCGCCGGCGAGCAGCGGGATCGCCGCGGCGGCAGCGACTCGCCGGCGGTCCTGCGTGAGCAGCAGCCAGCCTCCCTCGGCGACAACCGGGAACACGGCAAAGTAGTGCGTAGCCAGTGCGGCCGCCGAGCAGAGCGCCCAGCCCACGAGCCAGCGGCTGCGCGGCTCCCGTCGCGCCAACACGAAGAAGCCGAGCGCCGCGACGCAGAGGAGCACGAGCAGCGCGTATGAGCGCGCCTCCTGGGAGTACCACACCATGATCGGGCTCGTGGCCGTTAATACCGCGGCGATCAGTCCGGCCAGCCGCCCGGCGATCAGGACGCCCACAACCCAGATTGCCACGACGGTCATGCACCCGAACAGCGCCGCGGGGAATCTCAGCGCGAAGGCAGAGGACCCGAAGACGTGCACCCAAAGCCACTCCAGGGCGTAGTAAAGAGGTGGCGTCGACTCGGTGTGAGGCACCTGTGAAGCAGCCGAGCCGAGACTGCTCGTGGCGATCCTCGCGGTGAACGCTTCGTCGGCCCAGAGGCTCTGAGTCGAGATAGTGGCGAGCCGCAGGACTGCCGCCACGACCACGATGCCCGCGATCACAGGCTCTGGCCTCAGGGGAGTCGTGGACGACCCGCGCGGCTCGTTCCCTGACACCCCGGGCACCGTATCCGAGGCGACGGCTGATTCTCATCTCGGCTGTCGCGGAGAACCTCGGCCCGCCGGTATGACCTCGGCGACCCCGTCGCCGCAAGTACCCTTCAGGTCGTAGCGGCGGGGCGGACCGTCCGCACGAGGCCGTCCACGACGTCGTAGACGTGCCCGGAGACCGATATGCGTGGCGAGACGGCGCCCGCGGAGCGCAGGCGCTCGACGTCGCGCGTCACGGTCTCGACGGGATCGAGGACGGCGTGCTCGCGCAGGAGCGACTCGTCGGCGCCGATCCGCTCGGCGTAGCGGCGGCGGAACGAGTCATCAGCGAGCGCACCCGCGCCGCACTGGGTGTGGTGGATCACCGCGACCTCGAACAGCGGGCCGTCGGGCAGCATCATCTCGGCCAACTGGCCGATGAAGGCGACATCGTTGATCACCTCTTCTGTGACGCGACCGCCGACGTTGCGGACCACGATCGCATCGCTGAGGCCGAGGCCGAGGACGTAAGCGGGGTCGACGCGCGGATCGAGGCAGGTGATCACGAACAGGCGCAGGTTTGGGAAGACCACAGCTCCCTCGTGACCCCCGGCGGCGGCGAAGGTGCGGTTGCGCTCAAGCGCCCGATCGATGTTGGCCGTGGTCATGGCGCTCCTTCCGTTTCGTGACGATGGTTTGCCGTTCAGGCGCGCGACGGGTCCGGCGTCCGCACCGCGCGTGGTCCGCCCTCGCGCAGCCCGATCCGGTCGTGCAATCGCCGTAGCGGTCCCGGAGCCCACCAGTTCCAGGAGCCGAGCAGCTCCATCAGCGACGGCACCAGGAGGGCGCGGACGATCGAGGCGTCGATCAGCACCGCCAGCGCTGCGCCGAGCCCGAGCTCCTTGATGAACACCAGCTTCGATGTGGCGAACGCTCCGATCGCCACGGCAAACAGGACCGCCGCGGCCGTGACGATGCGGCCGGTGCGCTCGAGCCCCAGGGCCACCGCTTCGGAGTCCGAGGCTCCCCTGTCGCGCGCCTCTTTGATGCGCGAGAGCAGGAACACCCCGTAATCGGTCGCCAGGCCAAACGCGACGGCGGCGAGGAAGATCGGCTGGGTGGCATCGAGCGCGCCCTGGCCGGTGTACCCCAGGAGACCCTGGAGGCGGCCGTCCTGGAAGATCAGGACCAGGATGCCGAGCACAGCGCTGAGGCTGAGCGCGTTCATCAGCACTGCCTTGAAGGGCAGCACGACCGACCCGGTGAACAGGAACAGGATGATCACCGTGGCCGCGATGATCACGGCGAGCACCGCTGGGAGGTGCGCGCCCAAACTGTGCTCGAGATCGAGGAAGGCGGCAGTCTGCCCGGCGACGCCTACGTAGACGGGTGCCTGGATGGCGCGGATGTCGCCGACCAGCTGCTTGGTCGGCCCGCTGAGCGGGCGTTGGAGGGGCGCAACGGCGAGCAGCGAGTTGTTCATACCGGCCGGCTGCGCCGGTGCCACCGCGGCGACGTCCGGCAGCCGGCTGATCTGGGCACTCAGGGCTTTGACGTGCGGCGAGTTGTACGGGGCGCCGACGACGACCTCGACCGGCGCGGTTCTGTTCGGCGGGAAGTCGCGAGCGAGCGTGTCGTCCACCTGGCGCGCGCTGGCGCTGTGCGGGAGCACGCCGGCGGTGACGCTGATGAACTTGATGCCGATCACCGGGAGTCCGAGCGCGATCAGCAGCGCCGCACTCACCGCAGCGACGCGTCCGGGGCGGCGCATCACGAAGCGCGAGAGGCGGTACCAGGCTCCGCTCTGCGCCGGGTGTGCATCGCGGTCTGCCGCTCGCTGCAGCCAAGAAGGGGCGAGCGCGTTGACACGCGGACCGAGCACGGTCAGCAGTGCCGGCAGCACCACCAGCGCGAGCGTCGCCGCGACGAGCGCGACGAGTGCGCCGGCGATGCCCATCGAGTACAGGAACCGCTGCGGGAAGATCGCCAGCGATGCCAGGGCCGCGGCGACCGTAAGTGAGCTGAACAGGATCGTCCGCCCAGCGCTCTGCATTGTTCGCTGCAGCGTCTGGACGCCGAAGCCCGACGTCGCCGCCTCCTCGCGGTAGCGCGAGACCATGAACAGGCTGTAGTCGATCGCCAGCCCAAGGCCCATGCCGGTCACGAAGTTGAGCGCGAACACCGACAGGTCGGTGAAGCTCGCGACGATTCGTAGCGCGAAGAACGTCACGGCGATCGCCACTGCGCCGAGCAGCGGCGGCAGCAGCGCAGCGACGAGCGAACGGAAGAACAGCAGCGAGAGCAGGAAGATGAACGGGAACGCGAGCAGCTCGGCGCGTTTGAGGTCGTTGCCGACCTGCGTGTTGGCCTGAACATTTGCGATCTGCTCTCCGCCCAGCAGCACGTCGCGCTGTCCGGCGAATTGATCCTCGATCCGCTGTGCGGCGTCTTGCAGTTGCTGGTCGGAGCGTGGCCTGAAGTACGCCACGATGTACGTCAGGCGCCGATCGCGCGAAACCATCGCGGGGTCATGG
>DASWFM010000288.1:0-4481 GCA_036394235.1 Solirubrobacteraceae bacterium
CTCGGTGTCAATCCCGTTCGCCGTCTCTTCGGGCGGCACCGCCGGTGAGCCCGCGCCCTGGCCTCGCCCCGACGCAGCAGACTCAGATCGGCTAGCGGGGACTGACCGCCGGGAGACCGATGTTGCCTGCCCCGTCGATCGCCCTGATCGCCACGTAGCGCAGGGTGCCCGCGGGTAGCGGGAAGCTTTGTTCGCTGCCGGCGGGAGCCGGCGCCGGTGCGCCGCTCAGCGACGTCGCCTGCGCGAAGCTCTGGGGTGTGATCGGGCTCGCGGAGGTGACGATTTCGTATGACGCGGCGCTCCCGCACATCCCATCGCCCCCGGGGGCGATCCAGCGAAGGACCTTTTTTCTCATGGTCGTCTGGAGGGGCTTCCCCGGGGCGATCGCGTCCCGCGTGTAGTCGCCGGAGTTGGCGATGTCGTGGTGGAAGTTCGGCCACGAGCTGGGAGAGCACGCCGCCGCGGGCGTCGAGTAGACCGACAGAGTGCCCGAGCGGGTGAGGGAGACGACGTCCTTCGAGGCGCCGGATTCGGTGTCCACGGTGCCGAGCGATCCCAGCACCGGCGTGGCCACCAGCCAGTCACCGGTCAGCTTCGGCCACGCGCTGCCGGCCGGCGCGCCGGCTGCGTTGTATGCCTGCAGGTCGTTGGACGCAGTGCCGGCGAGCACCTCCTGAGCTGGGGCTTCCCCGGTCACGTCCCCGATCACCTGCCCGGTGATGAACGAGAGGTCGTTGTTGACGGCCGGGAAACCGGGCCTGAACTGGCCCGTGCTGCCGTCCCAGGCGGCCGTGAAGTCCTGGCTGCCCTTCTGGTAGTTGGGCGCCACGACATCGAGCGCTCGCAGCAGCCCCGCAGTGGGTGCGAAGAAGTCCGTCGTGAGGCCGCCGTCGAGCGTCCCGAACGACGGCTCCCCGACGGCCGGGAAGGTGGGTGTGTCGGTCTTGCCGTTGCCGGCCGCGAAGTCGGTCTGCAGGGCGTTGTAGGAGCCTTCGCTCGACCCGTAGCAGGAGCTGCCGTCGGGGTTGAGGATGTACCCGGGCCCCGCATCCGGCGTGACGCCGACCTTCGGGCCCTGCCCACCTTCCGGGCAGCTCAGCGGCGCAACGACCGGCGAGCCGTTGATCCCCTCGCCGACGTCCGGGAGCAGGCCCGCGTTGATCAGACCGATCTTCGCGGGCCAACCGGGACGGATCGCCGCGGAGGTGCACTGCGCCCCAGAGCATGTGAAGCCGCTCCTCGCCGCGGACCCGGGTTCGGAGGAATAACCCCCCGCCTTGATCGCATATACCCGCCCGTTGGCGAACTTCAGCAGGCTTCCGAGCACCCCGAGCGACGCGGTATTGGTCTTGGAGCTGTTGAGCGAGCCCTCATCGCCGGTACCCGTGAGGTACTCCTCGTTCGTGCCCACGACGATGCTCGGCGGGTTGTTCGGGCCGTCCAGGTAGGCGACGGCCGGGGTGTCGACGATCTTGCCCTGGTCTTCGTCTTTACCGGGGTCGGCCTTGGCGTTGGCGTTGAACTGCGGCTGATTGCTCGTCGCGTCCACCGAGGCGACCTTGTTCGGATCCTCGACGAGCACCGGAAAGCCTCCCACCGCGCTGCCGTCGGCGTGCCAGGCATAGACGTGTCGATCCTCGCCCGCGGCGACGACGTCGAGGCCGCGGCCCGCTGCAGGATCGAGTTTGGCGAGGACCGGCGAGGTGAGGAAGCCACCCTCGGTGCGATCCCGCACGCCTGCTCGCTGCGCCGCCCAGGAGGGGTCGCCGGTGAGCGGCGCCCCCGAGTAACTCGGGTTCGACTTCTGGTGGAAGAGCAGGTGGCCGCCCCCGTCCCAGGCGTAGACGTTCCCCTGGTTGTCATCGGCGACGATCTCGGTGCGCCCGTCCCCGAACAGGTCACCCGCGGCCGGCGCCTCGAGCACGGCGGCGTAGTGGCCCGTCGAGACCTGGCCGCTGGAGAAGGCCGTCTCTCCCGTGTGCAGCGGCAGCGGTTCGGTGTGCACGGGCCACCCCGGCAGGTCCTTGAGCTTGCCGGTCGTCGGGCTGTACTGGTAGGCGTGGATCCAGCCGTCGGAGTTCGCGACGATCAGCTGGTTGGTGTCGTTGCCCGCGAGGTCGACGAGCAGCGGGCTCGCGTCGCCGTCGCCGCGCATTTCCAGGGGGAGGCCCTTGAGCATGTCCTGGTCGCGATGCAGGAACATCTGGCGCCTGTCCTCGCCGGTCATCGCCGCTCGCGAAGACCCGGCCGCGGTGCTGACGACAACGCGAACGGTGAACGCGTAGGGGAGCGTGTTGGGCCGGCCGTTGGCGGTCTGCGTCAAACCCGGCCCCCCGTTCTCGTTACCGCCGAAGGAGCTCGGATCTGCGTGCGGGAACAGCGACTCGAGCGTCGCGGTGCTGAGCGACGCGAGCAGGCCGTGGAACGGCCCTTTGTGTGTGGTTCCACCGCAATAGGAGGATGGGACGGCGACGAAGTCGCCGCCGGCGCTGCTCGGCGCGTTGTTCGGCTGGGCCCCCGGTGCGACCTCGACCGTGCACGTGTAGGCACTGCGGGCATCGACGTATCCTTCGACCGCGACGGAGGCACCGCCCGGGTCGAGCTGCTGGAACCATTCCGGCGAGGTGATGTCCACCTCGGGCGGTATCTGGCCGAGGGCGGCCTCCTGCGCCGACTTGTACGCGTCGATGCGGCCGTATCCGAAGAACTCGTCGAAGCCCTTGCGAGACGGATAGCGGAAGCTGTCTGGCAGCGGGCCGATCGCGCCGCCGCCCTCGTCGGCTGCGAAGGTCGTGTTCGAGTTGGGGTCGGTGCAGCCGGGAGCCATGCCGACGCTGCAGGCCGTCTCGGGTTGCTGAGCCGTGTTGATGTCGTCGGCCTGACCGCCTTCGCCGCGGTCTGCGGAGGCCGTCCCTGCGCTCGGCGGGCCGGCGGCGAGCGGCGAGGAGCCGTTCACGGGCGTGCCGGAGATGTTCCCCGAGGCCATCAGCTGGCGGACCTCGTTCGCGGTGATCGGGCATGCCGAGCCGTCGATGCGGGTGCAGTCCTTGGCCGCCGCGAGCTTCGACCCGGCGGCCGCGGCGCAGTGTCCGAACAGGGGTGCTCCGCAGGCGTTCAGCGCGGCGCTGTAGATGAGCCCTGCGACGCCGGCGCTCTTGCCGGTCGCCTCCGATGAGCAGGATGTCGCCGGGACGGAGAGATCGACCCGGGTGCCGAAGTTCGTGCAACCGTCGAGCTGCAGGTAGGAGGGCGGCTTGTTGGTGACCGGTACGCCTTCCAGGTCGGCTGGTCCCTGTATCGCGTTGACGACGATCGTGTGTGGCAGTGAGCCCGGTTGATTGTGGTGTTCGGCCGCCTCGTCGGCCGCGGAGGCGATCACTGCGACGCCGTGCCCGTAGGCATAGTCGATCGCCTGGCGGGCGAAGACGGGGTCGTTGTAGGTGCCGAGCGCCTCCTGGATCACGTTGACGCCGCGGTCGGTCGCGTAGATCGAAGCCTCGGCGAAGCGGTTTGCGTCGGCGATGAACGACTCGCCGACCCGCAGCGGCAGGACCGTGCAGTTCGGACATGATCCGATCTCGCCTGCGTTCGAGTTCGCTTCCGCGGTCGAGTCCTCGTCCTCGCCGGTCCCGTGCCCGTAGCGCACATCGTCATAGGGGTCGTTGTTGTCATCGACGAAGTTCCATCCCGCGATGTCGCCCGCGTAGCCGTTGTGGTCGTGGTCGACCCCGTCGCTGAACGCGATGATCAGGTCCTCGGGCGTGAGCATCCCGGGCGGACCGTTACGGCAGGCTGTGGTCGTCGGCGGGTTCGCGCACCGCGGATAGGTTTCGACCACGTGCGCGACTCGCGAGTCGCAGGCATAGGCAAGGGCTTCGAATACGCCGGCGCCACGCACGTCGTAAGGGACCGGGCCGGAGCCGCCCGGCGTGCTGCCCGGCATGCCGCCATTCGGGTTGTAGTCACCGCCGGTGCCCGAGTGGGCCGTTTCGCAGTCGACCCCTGTGGACGGGTCGAAGGTTTTCTGCAGGTCAACCCTCGGCGCGGGCAGCTCGCCGGCGTTGAGCAGGACCTTGCGTCGCAGCCTCAGCATGTCCCCCGCTTCGTTCCATTCGATGCCCGAGTCGAGCTCTCCGATCGAGACGTCGGGCCTGCCGAGCGTGACCTCGAAAGCGGTCCTCACGGGACTCCCCGCGGCGATGCACGACCCGGTCCCGGCTGGGACCGTCGCGTTGGCGTCGAGGAGGCTCATGCCGGTGACGCCGCACAGCTCATCCTGCTGGGAGTTGTTCTGTGTGACAGCGGCGTGCCCCGCGGGATCGGATTCCTGCGACGGGGGGACGGCAGGCGTCGCCGCGAACTTCCACCCCAGGCCGCCGATGTTGCTGGGCACGTGGCCGGGCGCGAGCGCCCAGCTGGCGGGGTCGGCCTGCGTACCGTCGCCGAGGTAGGGGAAATCGGCTCGAGCCGCCGGCGCCCAC
>DASWFM010000289.1:0-6411 GCA_036394235.1 Solirubrobacteraceae bacterium
ATCCGCAGATCGAGCGGCTCCAGCCGCCGAGCCGCTTTCAGGAGCAGCTGAGGCGCGTCGCCTCCGTGGCTGGACATGAACGTGAGCTGGGCGCGCAGCAGGTCCAGGCGAGCCGACTGGAGCTCGTCGGGCGAACCCTCCTCCGCGATCATCAACAGCTTCGCAGCGGCGCCCGGCGCGCCGGCGTCGTGCTTCGCCTGGGCTCCGGCCAATGCCCGATCGATCCTCTTCACCGGGTCCAGGGTCAGCGAGGAGGCCCGCTCGAGGAAGGCGGCGGCCGCGGCGGCGCCGCCCCGCGCCTGCGCGCGGTCGGCCGAGCGGTCGAGCTGGGCGGCGACCGCTTCGTCGGTACCCGCCGCGGCTTCGGCCAGGTGCCAGGCGTGGCGGTCGGGGTCGGCGCCGGCGTCGGTCGCATCGGCGAGCGCTGCGTGCGCAGCGCGTCTCTCCTCCGGCGAAGCGAGGCGGTAGGCGACGGAACGGACCAGCGGGTGGCGAAAGCGAGCCCTTGTTCCGTACTCCAGCAGCCGTGCCACCTCGGGTTCATCGGCCACGCCGAGGTCGACGCCGAGGCGCTCGGCGGCGCGCCCGATCAGCGCTGAGTCCCCGACGGGCTCCGCTGCCGCCAGGAGCAGGAGTCGCTGAGCTTCCGCTGAGAGATCCCCCACCTGTCGCCTGAAGGTCTCCTCGAGCTGCCCAGAGACCGGCAGCGAGGCGGGCAGCGCGAACCCCCCGGCGATCCCGGCGGGACTCAAGCCGTGAGGAAACTCCAGCAGCGCGAGCGGATTGCCGCGGGTTTCCGTGACGATCCGGTCGCGGACGCCCTCGTCCATGCGCCCTGGAAGGACGGTGGCCAGGAGCGCGCGAGCGTCGCGCTCATCGAGCCCGTCGAGCGCCAGCGCGGGCAGGTCGGCCAGCTCCTGGTCGTGGTTGGGATCGCGGACCGCAAACAGGAGGCCCACCGACTCCGCCTGCAGTCGCCTCGCGACGAAGCCCAGGATCTGCGCCGAGGCGCGGTCGAGCCATTGGGCGTCGTCGACGACGCACAGCAGCCGGCGTTCCTCGCCTACCTCGGCGAACAGGCTGAGGACAGACAGGGCGATCAGGAACCGGTCGGGCCTGTTACCGGATGCTCGGCCGAAGGCCACGCTGAGGGCCTCGCGCTGGGGCTCGGGAAGGGCCTCGAGCTGACCAAGCATCGGACCGCAAAGCTGATGGAGTCCGGCGAACGGCAGTTCCATCTCCGACTCGATTCCGACGCCGTGGGCGATCCGGAAATCGGCTGCCTGGCGGATGCAGTACCGCAACAGCGCCGTCTTGCCCACCCCCGCCTCGCCGTGGACCACGAGAACGGCGCTGTGGTCCGCCCGGACGTCCTCGAGGAGCCGATCCAGCGCCGCCCGCTCTGCTGTCCGGCCTCGTAACCCCAACGAAGCCTGGGCCGACATGCTTCCGCAACCCTACCGGAAGCCGGTGCCTCCAGGGAGGTCTTCTGCGTGTCGGCGAGTGAGGTGAGTTGCGTGCCTATTGCGTGAGCTGCACGGTCCCTCGCCCGATGATCTCGACCTGTTCGCCGGGGCCGCAGCTGGAGATGTCGAGTGCCTCCCGGGCGAGCGAGCGGCGCAGCAACACGAAGGCGACGCCACCGAGGACCGTGGGCACGAGTAGCGCCAGCGCCCGGTAGCCGAGCACCGCTGCCGTGGCCGCTCCCACCGGGACGTGGTAGACGACGAGCGCGCCGACCAGTCCCAGGTCGACTCCGCCGATCCCACCGGGGAGCGGGATCAGGCCGCCGAGCTCCCCGATCAGGTAGCCGATCCAGATGATCGCGAGCGGCGGCGCCGAGCCGAATGCATGGAAGGTGGCCCACAGGATCTGCACGTCGAAGAACAAATACGCGAACAGGCCCGCGAGCAACCAGGGATCGCGTTCGCGCAGCAGCGCAAGGGCCTCATCGACGCCTCCGGCGAGCGCACGCAAGACCTTCGCGAGTCGCGAGCTCTCCCCCCTGCGGTCTGCGACGCGCTGCTCCAGTGAGGCGGCCCAGCGTCCGGCCTTGATCGCCACCACCACGGCGCCCGCCGCGACCAGCGCGGGCCCCAGAGACAGCGCGAGGCTCGCGTGACCCGGGAACACACCGGTGGCAAGGCCGATCCCGACGACGATCACGCCGGTGATGTTCGGGACGCTCGTGAGCAGGAAGAACGCGACGCTCCTGCGCGCGATGCGGGCGACGTCCATGCCGCCGCGGCGAAGCGCCCAGGCGCCGAGCGCGAGCCCGCCTGCGCCTCCCACCGGTAGCACGGCGTTCGCGCCGAGCTCCGAGAAGCCGATCTCGGCACTGACCCGCCACCGCATCCGGCGGCAGAACACGCTTCGGAAGACCGCGACGTAACCGACGCCCGAGAGGATCTTCAGGGCGGCGCCGAGCGACAGCCACGCGGCGTTCCCGTGGGCGAGACGCGTGCGCAGGCTCGCAAGGCCCGGGACCAGCGTGATGACGGCGATGATCAAGAGCACCGCCGCCCCCAGCTCGAACAGGCGTCGGCGCAGGCGCGAGCTGCTCAGCGTGGGCGGCGGCGGCGCGAAGTTGTCTGCCGCTGGGTCCCCCATCGCTGCTCCAGGCTAGTAGCTGAGCCCGCGACTCCGGCGTTCGCCCCGCCCTTCCTATCGTTGGTGAGGTGCCGACACCCGTCACAGCGACCCAGGAACCGAGATGACTGCCACATTGAAGTTGATCGCGGGCGATCCCGCAGAGCTGCATGCACCCGCCGAGGATCCGAGCGAGGACACCGCGCATCGCGACGCGGCTGCGCTCGATGCCTACTCGCGCACCGTCGTCGGGGTCGTCGACGCGCTCGCGCCCAGCGTCGCGAACCTACGCGTGCTTCGAGCCACGCGCCGCGGCCGGGTCCCGGCAGGCGCGGGCAGCGCCGTGGTGCTGACGCCCGACGGGTTCCTGCTCACCTCCGCCCACGTCGTCGCGGGAGCCGACCGCCTCGGCCGTGCGACGTTCACCGATGGGCGCGAGATCGGCTTTCGCGTGGTGGGCACCGACCCACTGTCTGATCTGGCGGTGTTGCGGGGCGACGGCGACAGTCTCGTGCCGGCGACGCTCGGCGATGCGGCCGCGCTGCGGGTGGGCCAGCTGGTGGTGGCGATCGGCAACCCGCACGGGTTCGCGGGGTCGGTGACCGCAGGGGTCGTCTCGGCCCTCGGCCGCTCGCTGCCTGCGCGGGCCGGAACGACCGTCCGGATGATCGACAACGTGATCCAGACCGATGCCGCGCTGAACCCGGGCAACTCGGGGGGCGCGCTGGTCGACTCCTCCGGCCGGCTGGTCGGCGTGAACACCGCGGTGGCAGGGGTGGGGCTCGGCCTGGCGGTGCCGATCAACGACGCGACGCGAAAGGTGATCGGCGATCTGATGACGCGCGGCCGGGTCCGCCGGGCCTACCTGGGCGTGGCGGGAGGCCCCCGGCCGCTGCCCTCCCGGGCGCGGCGCGAGCGCGATCAGGCGACCGGCGTCGAGATCATCGAGGTCGTACCGGGCAGCCCCGCCGAGCAAGCGGGCCTGCGCCCCGAGGACCTGATCGTCGAGCTGGCCGGCGCCCGCGTCGGCGGCGTCGAAGACATACAGCGGGTGATGGTGGCCGACCTGATCGGCACCGAGGTCGACGTCGAGGTGCTGCGGGGCGGCGAGCCGCGCCGGATGCGCCTGCTCGTTCGCGAGCTCGGCTAGTCTCTGCAGACAGGAGGCATGTGATGAATGACCTCGGGACCTATCCGGCAGCGGGCAGCGCCTTCGGCGCCAGCGCCCGTGACCAGACGCGGACGGTGTTCAGCCAGGTGATGGGACTCGTCGCGGTGACGGTCGGCTTCACCGCGCTCGGCGCATACCTCGGACGGAACCTCTCGGGCGGCGTCGGCATCGCCGCGTTCATCCTCGCGTTGGTGTGCGTCGTCGGCCTCAACATCGCCACCTCCCGGGGTCACGAACAACTCGCGGTCGGCCTGCTCTTCGGGCTCGGCCTGCTGCTCGGCGCGGCGGTGGGCCCGTTGCTCGCGGAATACGCGAAAACCGACCCCGCACCGCTCTGGCAGGCAGCCGGCGCAACGGCGGCGTTCGTCGCCGGGCTCGGCGCCCTCGGCTACGCCACTCGTCGCGACCTCTCATCGTGGGCCCGCGCCCTGTTCTGGGCACTGCTCGCCCTGATCGTGTTCGGCATCGTCTCGATCTTCGTCGCGATACCGAACGCGAACATCATCTACGCGGTCCTCGGGCTGGTGATCTTCGGGGGCTTCACGGTGATCGACTTCAACAGGCTGCGCCGGGCGAACAACCAGAGCGCGGTGCCGATCGCCGCGTCGATCTTCCTCGACATCTTCAACGTGTTCCTGTTCTTCCTCCAGCTGTTCGGAGGCGGCGAACGCCGCTAGGGGGCCGGGGCGGGTAACGGGCGTGCCCGGCGGCGCTGCCGGAGCGCCTCAGGTGGTCTTGATCAGGCCGCCGTCGATCACCCAGTTGGAGCCGTTCACGTTCGCGGTGCGAGGGGAGGCGAGCACGGCCACGAGCGTCGCCACTTCACGCGGCGTCGAGAAGCGTCCGGTCGGAATCGCGGCCGCGGCCTGTTCGCGGATCGCGTCGGCCCCGGCGCCCGTCGCCGCGCCGACGGTCGCGGCGACGCCGTGCTCGCCGAGCCAGAGGTCGGTGGCGACCTGGCCGGGGGAGATGCTCGTGACGCGGATGCCCTTCGGCCCGAGCTCCTGCGAAAGCGACTTGGCGACGTTCAGAAGTGCCGCCTTCGACGCGCCGTAGTCGATCACGACGCCGTCGGGCTCGTAGAAGGAGTTGACGGAGGCGATGTTGATCACGGTCCCCTCCCCCTGCTCGAGCATCTTCGCCACCGCTGCGCGGGTCGCACGGAGCGCCGCGAAGAAGTTCAGGTTGAGCGAGTCCTCGAAGTCCGTGTCGCTGACGTCGAGGAAGCCGCCGAGCCGCACGTGCGCGGCGCCGACGTTGTTGACGAGCACGTCGAGCCGTCCATGCTCGGCCAACGCATGGTCGATCAGGCGGCCGGGACCGTCGCGCTCGGAGAGGTCGACGGCGAAATGCGAGACGCCGTGGAGGCCCGCGAGCCCGCCTGCCTGTTTGGCCGCCGCCACCACCTCGACGCCCTCGCTCGCAAGCTCTTCGGTGATCGCCAGGCCGATGCCCTTGCTCGCTCCCGTTACGACCGCGACCTTGCCGGCGAGTTCGAGATCCATGCGCCGCGCCGAGCCTTCTACGCGCCGGCCTCGACGAGCGGCACCGCGTGCTCCAGGGCCCAGTCGAGCGCGTAGTCGGCGACCTCCTCCCAACCCTCCTGGCCGACCGTGTAGTGAGAGCGGCCGGGGAACTCCTTGTACTCGGTGACCGCGTCCGATCGTTCATAGCGCCTGGCTGCGGTCCTGTCGATCACGGCCGGCACCACGTGGTCGGATCCGCCCGCGATCAGCAGCAGCGGCGCGCGGTCCGGGTTCGTGAAGTCGAGCTGCAAGGGGGTGCGGGGGTTGAAGTTGGCGAACGCCCCTTCCCACAGCACGCGCCCCGGCCCGGGCACGGCGTAGCGCTCATAGGCATCCCGCGCCTCGGCCTCGTCCATCGTGTTGGTGAACGAGTAGTGGAACTCCTCGAAGGTGAGTGCCACGGCTCGATGTTTGTTGGCGGGGCTCTTCAGCACGGGGAAGCCTGACTTGAGCGTCGAGAACGGCAGCTTGGTGATGCCCCTCACGCCGGCCGCGTCGATCGCCACGCCCGCGGCGCCGAGGCCGCGGTCGAGCAGCACCTCGGTAAACGCACCGCCAAAGGAGTGGCCCATGATGATCGGCGGCCGGCCGAGCTCCCGGATCTTCGCCTCGTAGCTGTCGAGGATCTCGCCGATGCCGAGCTCGTCGATCGCGCTCGTGTCGGCCCGAAGCTGCTGGGCGTCGCCCTCCATCCCGGGCCATGGCGGCGCCAGGACGGTCAAGCCGCGCGCCTCGAACCGCGCGGCCCAGTGCTCCCAGCTGAGCGGGCTCATCCACAGCCCGTGAATCAGGACGATCGTGTTCGGCTGCTCGCTGCTCATCCTGTTCCCCTCGCTCGCAATCGCTCAGGTGACCGCTCCTGGACGACCCTACCGCGCCGGCGATTCGGCGGTCGTGCCGCTCGACGAGCGGACGAGCGGACGAGCGGTCACGATCGCGTCGCCCGCTCTCGCCGCTCGTGCTCGAGCAGCCAGCGCTTGCGGTCGAGGCCTCCCCCGTATCCGACGAGCGCGCCCTGCGCCCCGACCACGCGATGGCAGGGAATGACGATCGCGAACGGGTTGCGGCCGTTGGCGAGACCGGTGGCACGGGCCGCGCGCGGACTACCGATGCTCGCCGCGAGCT
>DASWFM010000290.1:0-9045 GCA_036394235.1 Solirubrobacteraceae bacterium
GCGGGTTGCGGGAGCTCCTCGAAAAGCAGCTCCTCCGCGAGCACGCCGCAAACGCCCGCCAGCTCGACGCCTTCGACGAGCTCCTCCGCCACGACCCCGGCGCCGGCGGCCGGCGGCGCCGGCAGCTCGCTGAGCCTCGCGGCGAACCCCGAAGGCCAGCTCGCCTACAACACGAAGTCGCTGAGTGCGAAAGCCGGCAAGGTCTCGATCGCCTTCACCAACGCCGCGCCCCTCGAACACAACCTCACGGTCGAAACGTCCTCCGGTCAAACGGTCGGCGCGACGCCGACGTTCCAGGGCGGCTCGAAGACCCTCAGCGTGAACCTGAAAGCGGGGACCTACAAGTTCTTCTGCACCGTCCCGGGTCACCGGCAGGCGGGCATGGAAGGCACGCTGACCGTCCAATAGAGCGGGCCCCGGGCCACTCAGCCATCTGTCGCGGCCGGCGCGCATCCTCGGCGCCGGCCGCATGACGGCGTCCCGCGCCGGCGCTCCGCGAGCTCTCAGCTGTTGCGCACCCAGGCGCCGCCACGGCGGGAAGCCAGATCGGCGGCGAGCGAAACGAGACACGCGATCGCGAAGGCCGCGAGCAGAGCGACGGTGACGGACACTTTGAGCACGAGCACCCCGCCGGCGATCGCCCCCACGAGCATCGCTGCGACCGCAATCAGGCGGCGGGCCCTGAGCCCGGTTCCCTGATCCGCATCGGAGGCCAGGCCGGTGAGGGTTTTCGTCAGCACCGTCGTCGTGAGCTCGGGCACGGCCAGGCGCGTCGCGACGGCATTCTGGATGCCCATCGAGACGGCGAGCGTGGCGACGATCGCGTAACGCACGCCCCGCGGCTCCGGGGAGATGGATGCGAGCGCGACGATCAGCGCGAGCGCGATCAGCGTCGCCTGGATCGTGCCGCCGGCGCGCAACAGGTGCCCCCGGTGGGCACCCCACCTCGCCCCGATCCACCGGCCGCCACGCGCTCCGAGCAGGAACGCCCCGAGCGCGATCAGCGAGCTCGCTGCCGACAGCCCACCGGCGCCGGCGATCGCGAAGCCAAGGAAGACGACGTTTCCCGTCATGTTCGCGACGAACACGTGGCCGAGCGCCAGGTAGCTGACGCCGTCCACCACGCCGGTCAGAAGCGTCAGCGCGATCATCAGCCCTACGAGCGGGCCGTGACGGTCATCTGGACCCGGGAGCAGCGCCTGCCGGATGCTCGCGCCCATCAGTCCAGCTCGATCACGAAGTCAGACACCGGGGCTCGCTCCGGGACGCGCTGCTCCTGGACGGGCTCGCCGAGATAGAGGAGCCCGACCGGGGTCTCCTCGGCGGGCAGGCCGAGCAGATCCCGCGCCCGCGGGTCATCCAGCAGCGGCACAGTCCGCCAGTAGGCGGCGAGACCGCGCGCGTGGGCGCCGAGCAGCACGATGTACGCGGCCACGGCCGTGGCGAGGAGGTCCTCGCGATCCTGCGCCTGCTCGCCCGTCATGTGGGCGCCCACCGCGACGAGCGTCGGGGCGCGCTGCAGCTTGATCGCAGCGCCCGGCTGCTCGGACTCTGCCAGCTCCATCAGCGCGGCCCGCGTCCGCTCACCGAGCACGCGAAAGCGCCACGGGTTCGTGAGCCGGTGGTTCGGCGCCCATCTGGCCAGCTCGAAGAGCTCGAATAGGACCGCCGGCTCGACGGCGCGCGGCCCGAACGCCTTGTGCGTTCTGCGGGTCCGGATAGCCTTCTCGACCTCCACGGCACGAACCCTAGAAGGGCATCGCCATCTCCGCGAACGCGACGTCAACTTGAGCCTCGCCGAAATCGTCTGCATCGCCCTCGCGGGAATGGCGGCGGGCACGATCAACACGGTCGTCGGCAGCGGCACGCTGATCACCTTCCCGGTGCTCCTGGCGTTCGGCTACGCACCGGTCACGGCGAACGTCACGAACACGATCGGCCTCGTTCCCGGCTCGATCTCAGGTGCGATCGGCTACCGCCGCGAGCTCGCCGGCCAGCGCTCGCGCGCGCTGCAGCTCGGCGTGTCCTCGGCGCTCGGCGGCATCACGGGAGCGGTGCTGCTGCTCGTCCTGCCGTCCTCTGCCTTCACGGCGATCGTGCCCGTGTTCATCGCGATCGCGCTTCTCGTGACCGTTCTGCAGCCGCGGATCTCACGGGCGCTGGCGCGCCGCGAGATCGACCTCGAGCGGCCCGGTCACCCCGGCACCGCGCTCGCCGTTTTCGTGACGGGCGTCTACGGTGGGTACTTCGGCGCGGCCCAGGGGATCATCCTGCTCGCGATCCTCAGCGTGGCACTGGCCCAGGACCTGCAGCGCACGAACGCGCTCAAGAACGTCCTGGCGGGGGTCGTGAACGGCGTCGCAGGCCTCTACTTCGTGTTCGCCGCCCACGTCGACTGGGGCCCCGCAGCGCTGATCGCCGCGACGGCGATCCTCGGCGCACAGCTCGGCGCCCGCTACGGCCGGCGCCTGCCGCCGGCCGGTCTTCGCGCGCTGATCGTCGTCGTCGGCATCTCGGCGATCGTGCAGTTGCTCCTCAAATGACAGGTAGCCTTGTCCGCCCCCCGGAAAGCGAGCGAACGGTGAGCAACGGCGACACGGCGACGGCGGACCAGCTGGTCATCTTCGGGATCACCGGGGACCTCGCGCGGAAGATGACGCTGCGCTCGCTTTACCGCCTCGAGAAACGGGGACTGCTCGAGGTGCCCGTGCTGGGCGTCGCGTCCGAGCCCTGGAGCATCGAGAAGCTGCGCGAACACGCCCATGAAGCGATCGAGGCGACCGGCGAGAAGCTCGACGAGACGGTCTTCGGAAGCCTCGCCGCGCGGCTCTCCTACATCAGCGGCGACTTCGCCGACGATGCCACCTACGAGCGCGTCGCGAAGGCCATCAAGGGCAGCCGAACACCCCTCTTCTACCTGGAGATCCCACCTTCGCTGTTCGGCCCGGTCGTGGCGAAGCTCGGCGCCCATCAGTTGCTGGCCGAGGCCCGCGTGGCCGTGGAGAAGCCCTTCGGCCACGACCTTCCGTCGGCCCGGGCGCTCGCCGCGGAACTGCGCGAGTACCTGCGCGAGACCCAGCTCTACCGGATCGACCACTTCCTCGGCAAGATGGGCGTCGAGGAGTTCCTGCATCTGCGCTTCGCCAACTCGCTGCTCGAGCCGGTGTGGAATCGCAGCTTCGTCGACAACGTGCAGATCACCCTCGCCGAGGAGCTCGGAGTCGAGGACCGCGGCCACTTCTACGACCCCGTTGGCGCACTCCGCGACGTCGTCGTCAACCACCTCCTCCAGGTACTCGCCGGCGCCGCGATGGAGGCGCCCGGCGGCTCCGGCGCCGAAGCGGTCAAGGACGCCAAGGCCGCGGTGCTCGCGTCGATCCGCCCAGCCGATCCGGCGGCGTATGTGCGAGGTCAATACGCCGGCTATCGCGAGATCGGCGGCGTCGCCCCCGACTCGAAGACCGAGACCTTTGCGGCGCTGCGCCTCGAAATCGAGAACTGGCGCTGGGCTGGGGTCCCCTTCTTCATCCGTGCGGGCAAGCGCATGCCGGTCACCGAGACGGAGCTGCGCATCGTCTTCGAGCACGCGCCGGAGCTGCCCTTCCTCGGTGGCGGAGAGCAGCTGCGGGAACCGAGCCAGCTGGTCGTGAAGATCGACCCGACGACCGGTGTTCGGATCGTGCTCGATGCCCACCGCGCCGACAGCACCGGCCCGGCTCCGATCGAGCTGGACATGGAGTTCGCCGCCGAGGGTGGGGAGGACCCGACACCCTATGAGGTGCTTCTACACGCGGCGCTCGTCGGCGACAGCACGTATTTCACGCGTGAGGACATGGTCGAGGAAAGCTGGCGGATCGTCACACCGCTGCTCGAAGATCCCCCGGAGGTGGAGTTCTACGAGCCGCGCACCTGGGGGCCGCCGGCCGCAGCTGAGCTCGTCTCGAGCGCCGGCGGCTGGCGCGGGCCGTGGGTCAGCTCCACGTCCGAGGACGCCGGCCGTGGGTCAGCTCCACGTCCTAGCCGAACTGCGAGACCAGCAGAAACACGTTCAGCGCGCTGATCAGCCCCGCGCAGAGCCACGCCGCCAGTCTCGTGGCGCCGCGATTGACGTGGTCACCCATCACGGACGCCCGCGAGGTGAGAATCACGAGCGGGACGAGCGCGAACGGGATCCCGAACGACAGCACGACCTGGCTCAGCACCAGGGCGTTCGTGGGGTTCACTCCGACCGCCAGCACCGCCAGGGCCGGCAGCATCGTGACCGCGCGGCGCACCAGCACCGGGATACGGACGTTGATGAAGCCCGCCATCACGACCTGCCCGGCGTAGGTGCCGACGCTCGAGGACGAGGCGCCCGAGCTGAACAGCGCGGCCGCGAACGCGAGCGCGGCGGCACCGCCGACGAGATGGCCGAACTGGGCGTGGGCGCCCGCGATCGAGTCGAGGCCGGACAGCGCAGGCGTGTGGAACAGCTTCGCCGCGACGGCCAGCATCGCCATGTTGACGAGTCCCGCGATGCCGAGGGCAACGATCACGTCGAGGCGCTCGAAGCGCAGCACGCGCCGGCGCTCGCGCTCGTCGCGGACCGGCGTGCGGCCGGTCATCAGTGCCGAGTGCAGATAGATCACATGGGGCATCACCGTCGCACCGATGATGCCGACGGCGAGGTACAGCGAGCTCGAGCCGTGGAGCCCCGGAATCAGCCCACGCAGCGACTCGTGCGCCGAGGGCCCGATCCGCAGCGTCTCGTAGACGAAGCCCAACAGGATGATGCCGAGCAGCGCGGTGATCGCGACTTCGAAGCGGCGAAACCCAAGCGACTGCAGCCCTAGGATCGCGAACGCGATCACGCCCGTGATCAGGCCCGCGGGCAGCAGCGGCACGCCGAACAGCAGGTTCAGCCCGATCGCTGCGCCCAGGAACTCTGCGATGTCGGTCGACATCGCCATCACCTCCGCTTGCAGCCACATTCCCCAGGTCACCGCCCGCGGCGAGTGGTCGCGGACGTTCTCCGGGAGGTTGCGTTCGGTTACGACGCCGAGCTTGGCGGACAGGTACTGGATCAGCATTGCCATCAGGTTCGCGGCGAGCACGACCCACAGCAGCAGGTAGCCGTACTTCGCGCCGCCCTGGATGTTGGTCGCGAAGTTGCCCGGGTCGACGTATGCGACAGAGGCGACGAAGGCAGGACCCAGCATCGCCAGCGTCGCGCGCAGCCTGCCTTTCGCGAGCAGCTGCTCCAGCGCGCTCGGTCCGTCTCCTCGGAGCGCAACCGCGGTACCGTCGGGTCCCTCGAGAACCGGAATCCGAGCGGGCGGCGTCATCGTCCGAGCTCTCCCATCTCCACGCGCATTGCCCGCGTGAGGGCATCGCCGAGGGCGTGGGTGCGCTCGCCGAAGCGCACGAACAGGGGGCCCCCGAAGGGCTGGCGCGCGACGACCTCGAGCTCGTCGCCGATCGCGATTCCCTCCTCGGCGAGGTAGCGGAGCATCTGCGGATCGGAGTCCGATACGCGCACGAAGCGCCCGCTCGTGCCGATCGGCAGCTCGTCCAGGCCGTAGGTCTCGCCCTCCTGGAGGTCGAAGGCGGCCGTCGGGATCGGGTCGCCGTGGGGGTCGACGGTGGGATTGCCGAGCTTCGCCGCGATCAGTTCCTCCAGGTCGTCGGAGAGGACGTGCTCGAGCACCTCGGCCTCCGCGTGGACACGGTCCCAGGGCATACCGAGCACCTCGGCCAGGTAGCTCTCGAGCAGCCGGTGGTGGCGGATCACCTCCAGGGCGATGCGCCGTCCGGCCTTCGTGAGGCGCACGCCGCGGTAGGGCTCGTGGGTGATCAGCCCCAACTCCTCGAGTCGCCGCAGCATCGCGGAGACCGAGCCGGGCGTGATCTCGAGGCGCTCTGCGAGCGTCTTCGTCGAGACCGGCTCGTCGTGGCGGGACTCGAGCGAGTAGATCGCCTTCGTGTAGTCCTCGACGGCCGGCGTGCGGATCACTTCGCTGGTCGACATGAAAATAGGATATGGCATGCCAAACTTTCCTTCAAGGGGCAGGCCGGACTTCGCATGCGTCGAGCGCCCGGGCGCCTTGCGTTAGCGCCCTGGGTGGGGGAGCGACGATGGGCGTGGCAGCGCGCCGCAATCAGGGCGGCATTGGGCGCGCCGCTGGGCTCAGCCGGCGGCGAGCGCCGGCTCGCGCGCGAACGCCGCGATCAGCTCCGCGGTCCTTCGCGGCTGGTCGATCGGCACGAACGTGAGGCTGTCCTCGACCAGCTCGAGGCGAGCGCCCGGGATCTCGCGAGCCATCCGCTCGGCGTTCGCGAGCTTGAAGAACCGGTCTTCGGGAGCCCAGGCCAGCAGGACCGGCATCGTCATCTCGCCGAAGTGCCGAGCGGCCTCCAGCGTGTGCTCCGGGCGCATACCGGCGAACACCCTCGCGGTCTGGCGCCTGATCTCGCGATCGACGCGGAGCGGCCGCACCCAGGACGCCGTCAGAGCGTCGTCGGCGCGCCGCGTGATGCCCCCGTAGCCGTTCGGCAGCCGGCGCGCGAACGCGGCCCGCATCATCTGGGAGATCGCCCACAGCGCGGCGGGGGAGCGGCCGACCGTGGCGAGAGCCTTGAAGGCGGGCGGGGGAAAGTGCTCATAGGCGTCGCACGGCGTCAGCACCAGGCGGGCCACCCGCTCGGGGTGTTTGACAGCGACGAGCTGGCAGATCGCGCCACCGGTGTCGTTGCCCACCAATGTCACCCGGTCGAGACCTAGCGCCTCGAGAAAGTCGGCGACAAGACGGGCGAGGGCGGGAGGGGAGAGGTCGGCGCCGTGGTCGAGCGCCAGCTCCTGGGAGCCAAGCGGCCAGTCCGGGGCGATCACTCGGAAGTCCCTCGCGAGGAGCGGCGCGACCTCGCGCCACAGCTCGCCGTTCACCAGCAGGCCGTGGACGAGCACGATCGGCTCCCCGGCACCGTTTTCGCGGTAGCGGATCGGGCCCTGGGACAGGCGGATCTCCTTCATCTCACTCATGTTCATCTCCGATCTGGCCGACGGGTAGTTGCATACACTTGGTATGTAGCATACAGATAGTATGTATGTCAAAGTGGCGAGGCGGTGAGGACGCGATGAGCGACAGCGAAGACACAGGGGGCAGGCGGTGAGGACGCAATGAGCGATGCCGAGGACGCCGGGGCCAGGCGCAACTTGCAGGCAGAACGCTCACAACTGACGCGTACGGCCCTGCTGAGCACCGCTCGGGAGCTGTTCGCCGAGCGTGGCTACGCGGCGGTCGGGACGGAGGAGATCGTCCGCGCGACCGGCGTCACCCGAGGTGCGCTGTACCACCACTTTGACGGCAAGCTCGAGCTGTTCGCGGCGGTCTACGAGCAGGTCGAGGAGATGTTGATGGCCAGGATCATGGAGGCCGTCGCCGAGCAAGCCAGCGACCCCCTCGACGCGCTGCGGGCTGGGGCGCTCGCGTTCCTCGAGGCCAGCGAAAAGGACGTCGCGGTGCGCCAGATCGCGCTGGTGGACGCGCCCTCGGTGCTGGGCTGGGACCGCTGGCGCGAGATCGGCATGCGTTACGCGCTCGGGCTCGTGCAGGCGACGATCGAGGAGGCGATCGCCGCCGGGCTGCTGGCGCCCCAGCCGGCGTCCCCGCTCGCGCACCTGCTGTTGGGCGCGATCGACGAGGGGGCGCTGGTGATCGCGCGCTCGGATGACGGCGGCGAGACCCGCCGCCAGGTGGCTGATTCGCTGCAGCGGATGCTGGCCGCGCTCTTCGCCTGAGCCCGCGCCCCGCGGGGCGCCGCGCTCACACGCGCGACTTGTGGGCGTGGAGCGCGTGGTGCGGGCGCCGGGGCGTTCCGGCCGGGGACTGGAGCTTGCGGCCCGGGTGCGAGCGATTGAGCAGCGCCGTGACCTTGCTCTGCAGGTTCGACAGCCTCAGCTTCTCCGCCTTCTGGGAGAGAACGTGGGCGGTGATCTTGCCGTCGAGCCGCTGCTTGACCGCCGCGAGGATCACGTCGCGCAGCGCCGCCGCTGACTTGCCCGGCGTGGCATCGGCGATCTGCGCGAGGGTCATGCCGGAGCGCAGCTTCGCGCCGAGGTCCTTTTTGGCGATGCCGAGGTAGGCGCGCGTGATCTGTCGCAGCGCAAGGTGTCCATGGCGTGCTGCCAGATCAGGTCTCGCACGGCCCCGGACGAGCGATTCGATGCGCTTGGGGAGGGTCGCCGAAGCCGAGCCCAGGCGTTGCCTGGCGGCGGCCAGGAGCGCCGCCACGAGGCCTGCTTCGGACTTGCCGGGGATGGCTTGCGCGATCTGGCCGAGCGTCTTGCCGGCTTCGAGGTCGCGGCGCAGCGCCGGTCCGGACACGCCGAGATAGGCGGAGGCCGCGGCGAGCAGCCCCGGCGCCTGCGCGCGGGCGAGGCCGTGGCGATGAGCGTGCCGGTGGCGGGTCTGCGAGTGCGACGCGCCGGTAGCGCCGAGAGCGACGGCGGTGCCCCCGGCGAGCAGCGCGAGTACGGCGGCACCGAGCGCGAGACGCCGTTTTGCGAGCGGTGCCATCTCAGCCATTTTCCACATGCGGTTAAAGATACGTTCAGGCGCTGAAGGGCCGATCAGCCCCGGTCTTGGCCGGTGCCGCGGCTCGAGATCGACGGAGAGTTACCCGCTCAGGCCGATCGTCAGTCGCCGAACTCGATCTCCCGGCGGTCCACCACGACCGGTGCGCGGACGGCCTAGCGGTCGTACGTGGCGATCACGCGCAGCGAGAGGCCGGTGAGGATCACGCCGAGCGCCACGATCACGCCGAGGCAGACCCCCAGCTCGCCGAGCTTCCAGCCGTCGATCACGAGCGAGCGGAGGCCGACGATCACGTAGCTGATGGGGTTGATGCGGGCGAGCGTCTCCATCGCCGGCGAGAGCCGGTCGAAGGGGACGAAGTTCGGCGTCAGGAACAGCAGCGGGAAGAACAGCAGGAAGCTCGACTGGGTCGCCTGTACGTTCCGTGTCCGCAGCGCGACGAGCACGCCGAAGCCTGCGTACGCGACGCCGA
>DASWFM010000291.1:0-8991 GCA_036394235.1 Solirubrobacteraceae bacterium
CCGCCGCTGGTCGCCTTCAACCTGCAATTGGCGCCGCCCGCCGCCCTCGCCGATGCGAGCCGCATCGCCGTGCTGATCCGCGAAGGGGGAGAGCAGGGGATGCCCGGCCTCCGCGCGATCGCCGTCGAGCTGAAGGGCGGCGTGCCCCAGGTCTCGATGAACGTCGAGCGGCCCTTCGAGCTGCCCCTCGCGGAGATCGTCAGCGTCGTCTCGCGGCAGGCACCCCTCGCCAGCGCCCAACTCGTCGGCCTCGCCCCCACTGTCGCCTTCGAGGGGTTCCCCGCCGATCTACCGATCCCGGGCTTCGATCCCGCGCGCCACCTGATCGAGAACGCACTCGATGAATGATCATCTAGGCTCCTGAAGGTGGCCCCGACAAGACGAAAGCGCCGGACCAAGCACCGCGGCAACGCCGCCGGCGTCGTCGAGTCCCGGGGTCGCACAGGGCGCAAGCCCACTTCGGCCGAGAAGACGGGTCCGGTGAAGCCCTCGTCGGCTGCCCGCAAGCGCGCGGTCGACAAGCGTGACCAGCCTCCGAGCTGGAAGAGCGCCTTCTACAAGGCGATGATCGCGACCGTCCTTCTGCTGGTCGTCGTGATCTTCCTCCTGAAGAACTCCAACGGCGCGATCGCCCTGTTCCCGATCGTCCTCGCGGGCTACACGGTCGTCAGCTACTACACCGACAAGTGGATCTACGACCGACGCCAGCGCAAGAAGGCGAGGGCTCCGAAGGCGAACCCAAGATGAGCGCCCCCGACGTCAGATCGTTCACCGTCGGGATGGTTCAGGAGAACTCCTACCTCCTCAGAGCCGACGCTCAGGCGAGCAGAGCGGTGATCGTCGATCCCGGCGATGAGGCCGAGCGCCTGCTCGAGGGCGCAGCTGCTCTCGGTGTGGAGATCGAGGCGATCCTGCTGACCCACACCCACTTCGACCACATCGGCGCCGTCGCCCCCGTCGCGCGCGCCACCGGCGCTCCCGTGTACTGCCCCAGCATCGAGCAGCCGGTCCTCGCGGATGTGATGCGCTGGGTGCCGCCCGGCTTCGGCCCCTTCGAGAGCTATCAGGCCGACCACACCCTGTCCGGCGGCGAGCACCTGAGCCTCGCCGGCATGGAGATCGACGTGATCTTCACCCCCGGCCACAGCCCGGGGCATATGACCTATGCCTTCGACGGCGCTCTGCTCTCGGGCGACGTGCTCTTCCAGGGCTCCGTCGGCCGCGTCGATCTGCCCGGCGGCGATTGGGGCACGCTCGAGCAGTCCATCGAGGTCCTGATGCGCTCCTATCCCCCCGAGACGATCGTCTATCCCGGCCATATGGGTGTCACGACGCTCGGCCGTGAGCTCGAGACGAACCCCTTCCTGACCGAGATCCGCACGCGCTTGGCGACCGAGCGGCCCGTTTCGGCCGGCGCGCCGCCGCGGTCCGGCACAAGTTGAGCGCCCCGAAGCTGAAAGCCCCCCGGGGCACCTTCGACATCATCGGCGAGCAGGCCTTCGCCCGCGAGGCCCTCGAGGCGAAGGCGAAGGCGCTGCTCGGCGCCGCCGGCTACGAACGCATCGAGACGCCCGTCTTCGAGGCCACCGAGCTGTTCGCCCGCGGCGTCGGCGAGTCGACGGACATCGTCTCCAAGGAGATGTTCTCCTTCGACGACGGGTCGGGCCGCTCGCTCACCCTCCGTCCCGAGGGGACCGCACCGACCTGCCGGGCATACATCGAACACGGCATGCACAAGCGCCGCCAGCCCGTGAAGCTCTGGTACCTCTCGAGCTTCTTCCGCCACGAGCGCCCCCAGGACGGGCGCTACCGCGAGTTCTGGCAGGTCGGGGCAGAGGCGATCGGCTCGGATGACCCGGCCGTGGATGCCGAGTCGATCACGCTGCTCGCGACGCTCCTCGCCGAGATGGGCGTACGAGAGGTGAGGCTGCGGCTGTCGAGCCTCGGCAGCCCGGAGGCCAGGGGCGTCTACCGCGAGCTGCTCCAGGCCCACCTGCGGGCCAACGAGGAGCGCCTCTCCGAGGAGGTCCGCGCCCGCATCGAGCTGAATCCCTTGAGAGCCTTCGACAGCGATCATCCCGGCACCCGCGAGGTGATGCGCACCGCGCCCCTGCTGCTCGACCACCTCGACGCGGCGGACCTCGACCACTTCGCCGAGGTCCAGGGCATGCTCGACACCGCCGGGCTCCTCTACGAGGTCGACCCGACCCTCGTGCGCGGTCTCGACTACTACACCCGCACGCTCTTCGAGTTCACCTCCGATGCGCTCGGGGCCCAGAGCGGCGTCGCCGGCGGCGGGCGCTATGACCGTCTCGTCGAGCAGCTCGGCGGGCCGCCGACTCCCGGCATGGGCTGGGCAGCGGGCATCGAGCGGATTCTGCTCGCCGGCGAGGCCCAGCACTTCGCGGCGACGCCGATCGAGTTGTTCATCGCGCTCGGCGAGGACGCCAAGGCGGTCCGCCGCGAGGCCTTCGCGCTGCTCGTCGCGGCTCGCTCTGCCGGTCTCGCCGCTCAGATGGAGCTGGGGGGACGGTCCCTGAAAGGACAGCTCGGCCAGGCGGCCTCGCTCGGCGCGCGTTTCGTAGCGATCGTCGGCAGCGGGGAGGCGGCGCTCCGGGACATGCAGGCGGCGACCCAGGAGACGGTCCCCCTCGATACGGTCGTGCACGCCGTGCTGCGCAGCCACCACGACCTCTGAGCGCTACAGCGGGTGCAGCCGGGCTCGCTCCGAAAGCAGCGTCAACAGCTCGCTCGCAGTCCGTTCTGCAACCGGTTGCACGAAGCTCGTCGTGTAGAGGTCGAGCTCGGCCGGGCCATAGGGGAGCGACAACGCATCCACGAACAACCGCACCGTGATGCCCGAGCCGGCGATGCCGACACGCGCCGTGATCCGGATCCCCCTCGCCTGCTGCCCGGGGCCGATCCCGAGGCCGAGCGTCGATACGTGCAGCCCGAGGATGCGCACCGACGTGTCCGCTTCGCCGCGAAGGCTCTTGGTCAGGACCTTTGCGTAGCAGGTGAGGCCCGCGCGGCTCGCGGTGTAGGCGAGATCGCCCTTGACAGCACTCGCATCGCTGAGCACATCGACGCCCGAGGAGATGCTCTCGCGGTCGAGGCCCTTGCCGCGCTGGAAGTCCGGCGATCGCCCGCCGCCGATCGCCTTCGTTTCCCTTGCGCCGCATTTCGCCGCTTCCCTTTCCTCCGATGGGTTGCGCTTCGACCGCGGGCTCGGCGCCGAGCCGGGAAGGTCGGCGCGGCTCAGCGTCACAGCGCTCGCGAAGCTCGCCGCCCTCGCAGCGGTCAAGGGCAGCGGCACCGCGACGCGCGGCGCGAGTTGTTTCGCCCCAGGCCCGGCGTCCGGCCCCGCGGTGCCGCGTTCGCCGCGGGCGGCCCGTGCGCTTCGCGCAGGCGCCGTGGCGCTGCGCTTCAGGTCCGCGCGCCCGCACCCGCTCAGTGCGATCGACGCCGCGAGCACCGCCGCGCCGCCAGTCTGCGTGAGGCGCTCAAGCCGGCGTGACACTCTTGCTGACCCTCGTGCAGTGGGCGCCGGGCAGCAGACATGCAAGCGTGTCGATCGTCGCGAAGGCCCTCGACAGGGAGCCAGAGCCGATCTCCAGGCCCCGCTGCCCGGCGGGTGCATCGGCCAGGCGGTAAACGCGTGGGCCGCGCGCGAAGTACACGTCCGCCTGCGCGGCCCCGTCTGGGTTCAGCCACGAGAGGTTCCGCGCCAGCGGCGGCGAGGAAGCGTTCAGGCGGCTGGCCTTCAGCCTGCAGCGAGTGCTCGATGCGGCCTCGAGATAGCGCGTGGCGCTCGCCACGTCCGCGAACACCAACACGTCGGCGACGACGTCGTCGCCGTTGGGCGCCCACCAGCGCATCTCATAGCTGTCGGGGCGCAGCGACTTCGGGGACACGGCGGGCGGCGCCGGTTCTTCGTCGGTCCAGGCGCTGGCCGCGAGGACCGTCCCCTCTTCGTACAGACGGGCCACGCGTTGCGGGAGGACCCGGGCGACGCCTTCACGCAACCCCGACAGCGCCGAAGGTCCTACGCGCCCCACTTCCGGTGCCCCGTTCTGGCCCGCGCAGGGCGCGACCCGCGGCGATAGACCAGAGCCGGGTGCCAGGAGGTAGGCGAGCAGCCCCGCGATGATGCCGACCAGCACGCCGAGTCCGACCGCGCGGCGGCGCCCCGGGCGCCCGCGCTTCGCGCCCTGATCTGGGTGCTGGTCGCTCATCGCCCGATTGAACGTAGCGATGCGACGCGTCCAGGCCCCGTACCGGCATTCAACTTCTGGGCTGGACCTGCCGAACTAGGGGGCGATGGCGCAGCTCTCTCGTCCCTACCAGATCGGTCTTGCTGCAGTCGCCGTGCTGGCCGCGGCATGGCTGCTGCTGCTCCAGGGCCACGGCAGCAGCGGCAGCAGCTCCAGTGGCTCCGGGACCGCGCAGGTCTCGCCGAGCCGGCCCCACGCCCCCGCCTCGTCCGTCAACAAGGCCGAAGGCAACGCCGGAACGGACACCGGCCACGGCTCCGCCTCGAGCATCGGCAGCCTCGGCCGCGCCGTCGAAAAGGCGCGCGGCGCCGCCACGACTTCCAAGCAGAACGAAAAGAAGCTGAACGAACGCTCCAGCCAGGCCTCCAACGAATCGACTTCGACGAGCGCCGGCAGGCCCGCCGAAACGACGGCGCCGAGCAGGACCACGAGCACCGGCGCCCTCGCCGCGCCCGCAGCTCCCGCGCCCCTGAAGGCAGCCGCGCCCGGCGCCGCCCACCGCAGCACCTCCGCCGTCCAGCAGCAGAAGGTCGAAGCGCAGCTCGCGAAGGGCAGGGTCGCGGTGATCCTCTTCTGGGACCCCAAGGGGGCGGACGACCGGCTCGTCCACCGGGCCGTGGGCTCGATGCGCGGCAACTCGAGCCTGAAAATCGCGGTCGACGAAGCTTCGGCCAAGCAGGTCGCTTCGTTCGGCTCGATCACGCGCGGCGTTCAGGTGTACGGCACCCCGACGCTGCTGTTCGTCAACAAGCAGGGCAAAGTCCTGACCTTGACGGGCCTGCAGGACTCCTTCGCGATCGCCCAGGCGGTCCGCGAAGTGCGCCACGCGTAGCTCCCTGAGCGGCGTGCCCGCGGCGTAGACTCGCTCGGGTGACACCCGGCGAGAGCCAGCTGAGCGAGCACCTGGAACGCCCCCTGGGGCGCGGGCTGACGCCCGACGGCGCCTTCACCGGCGCTGCCGGCGGTGCCGCCTGCGGTGATCTCGTGCGCGTCTCGGTCGCGCTCAGCCCCGGCAGCCCCGACGGGAGGATCGCCGAGGCCGGCTTCGACGCGAGCGGCTGCGGCGCCGTACAGGCCGCCGGCAGCGCGACCGTCGGCCTGATCGCCGGCCGCCCTCTGCTCGACGCGGCGCGCGTCGGCGCCGCGCAGATCGCGCAGGAGCTGGGCGGGCTGATGCCCGCCAAGATGCACGCCGCCGAGCTCGCCGCGGACGCGCTGCACCGGGCGCTCGGGCAGGCCGCGCGGAGCGCTTCGCTCGAGGAGGTCCCCGGCCGCGCGCTGGTGGCGATGAGCGGTGGCGTGGACAGCGCCGTGGCGGCATTGCTCGTGGCCGAGGCGGGGCAGCAGGCCGTCGGCTGCACGCTCGAGCTGTGGGCCGACGCGGAGAACGACGGCGAGCTCAGCTGCTGCTCTGCCCAGGCCGTCCGCTCCGCGCGGCGGCTCGCCCATTCGCTCGGCATGCCCCACCTCTCGATCGACCTGCGGGCCGAGTTCCGAGCGGGCGTCGTCGAGGGCTGGCTGGAGGAGCACCGCGCGGGGCTGACGCCGAATCCGTGCATCCGCTGCAACGGCAACGTGCGGCTCGACGCGATGCTCGAGCTGGCGAGCGGTCTCGGCGCCGGGACGCTCGCGACGGGCCATTACGCGCGCGTGGAGCGCAGCGGGTCAAAGCCGCTGCTGATGAGCGCCGCCGATCAGGCGAAGGACCAGTGCTACGTGCTCTCCGGCCTCGCCAGTGCCTCGCTCTCACGGCTGCGCTTCCCGCTCGGGGAGCTGCTCAAGGGCCAGGTTCGCGAGCTCGCCGCGCGGGCGGGCCTGTCGGTGGCCGGCAAGCGCGACTCCCAGGACCTGTGCTTCCTCGCGGGAACCGGCCGCGAGGCGTTCCTCGAGCGCCACGGCGGCATGGGCCGGCGACCGGGGCCGATTCGCACCCGCGGCGGAGAGCTGCTCGGCGAGCACGACGGCTCGCACCTCTACACCGTCGGGCAGCGTCGCGGCCTCGGCGTCGCCGCGGAGAGCCCGGTGTATGTGCTCGCCACCGATGTGCGCACGAACACGGTCACGGTTGGCCCGCGCAGCGAGCTGTTGAGCGGGGAGATCCCGGTACGGGAGATCGTCCTGCACCGTCCCGGCGGCGAGGTGGACGGCGTGCGCGTACGCGCCCATGGCCGCCGCCACGACTGCCGCCTGCGTGGCGGCCTCGCCGCTGGGCGCCACGGCCACGCGGCGATCGAGCTGCTCTCGCCGGCGGAACGTACCGCTCCGGGCCAGCTCGCCTGCCTCTACGCGGGCGAGCTCGTCGTCGGTCACGGCACGATCGCCTAGCCCGCGGCGGCGCCTAAGATCAGAGCTCCCATGACCTCCGATGAGATCCGCGAGCGCTTCCTGAGCTTCTTCGAGGAGCGGGGCCACAGGCGCATCCCCTCGGCCTCGCTGGTGCCCTCGGCCAACGACCCCTCGGCGTTGCTGACGGTCGCCGGCATGCATCCGCTGAAGCCCTACTTCCTCGGCCAGGAGACGCCCCCGGCGCCGCGCCTGACCAGCTGCCAGAAGGTCTTCCGGACGGTCGACATCGACAACGTCGGCAACACCGCGCGGCACCTCACCTTCTTCGAGATGCTCGGCAACTTCTCGTTCGGGGACTACTTCAAGAAGGAGGCGATCGAGTTCGCCTGGATGCTCTCCCTGGAGGTCTTCGGGTTCGACCCCGCCGACATCTGGGTGACGGTCTTCGAAGGCGATGAAGCGCTCGGGCTGGGGCCGGACGAGGAGGCGATCGAGCGGTGGCTCGAGACGGGCGTGCCGCCGGAGCGGATCGTGCGCTGCTCACGCGCGGAGAACTTCTGGGAAGCGGGCGCGACGGGTCCGTGCGGGCCGTGCTCGGAGCTGTACGTGGACCGCGGCCTCTCCTACGGGCTGCCCGAGGACCTGCCGGGCGGCGACAACGAGCGGTTCCTGGAGTACTGGAACCTCGTGTTCATGCAGTACGACCAGCGCCAGGGGGGTCCGGGGACCAACGGCGCAGGCTCCGTGCTCAGCCCCTTGCCGGCCAACAACATCGATACGGGCCTCGGCCTGAATCGTCTCGCGGCGATCCTGCAGCAGAAGGAGACGGTCTTCGAGACCGACCAGTTCGCGCCGCTGATCGAGCTCGGGGAGACGCTGTCGGGGCGCTCCTACGGCGATAACCACGAGACCGACCGGGCGCTGCGGATCCTCGCCGACCACTCGCGGGCGATGACGTTCCTGACTGCCGACGGCGTGGTGCCCTCCAACGAGGATCGCGGCTATGTGCTGCGGCGAGTGATGCGCCGGGCGATCCAGCAGGGACGGAACCTGGGGCTCCAGGCGGGCTTCCTGACCAGCTACTCCTCGCTCGTCAGGGAGCTGATGGGTCGCGCCTACCCGGAACTGATCGAGCACGCGGAGTCGACGGACATGTGGCTGAGAGCCGAGGAGGAGAGCTTCGGGCGGACGCTCGCGCAGGGCCTTGCGACGCTGCGCGAGTACATCGACCGAGCCCGGGCGGAGGGCAGCGACAGCATCCCCGCGGAGGAGGTCTTCCGGCTGCACGACACCTACGGCTTCCCCCGTGAGATGACCGACGAACTGCTCGCCGAGGAGGGTCTGGGCGTCGAGGGCGACTTCGAGACGCTGATGTCCGCGCAGCGGGCCCGCGGCCGCGTGGCCGTCGGCGGCGGATCGGCTGGCGACTCGGGCTACTCCGATGAGCTCGTCGGCGAGCTGCTCGCGGGGTCCGGGCCGACCCGCTTCACGGGCTATGAGACCTCCGAGCAGGACACGACGGTGGGCGCCCTGCAGGACGTCGGTGCCGGCAACGGAGGTACTCGGCGGTTCCTCGTGAAGCTCGCCGAGTCACCGTTTTACGCCCCCGGGGGCGGCCAGGTCGCCGACAGCGGCACGATCGAATGCGACGAGGGCGATTGCAGTGCGAGGGTCGTCGACGTGATCCGCAGGGGCGAGGATCAGCTCGTGGAAGTCGAGCTCGATGCCGGCTCATTGCAGCCGGGGGAGCACGTGCACGCCCGCGTCGACCGCCGTACGAGACATGCCACGGAGGCCAATCACACGGCGACCCATCTGCTCCAAGCCGCTCTGCGGGATCGGCTCGGCGGCCACATCCGCCAGGCGGGCTCCTACGTCGGACCGGACAAGCTGCGCTTCGACTTCAGCCACGGCCAGGCGCTGAGCGAGGAGGAGCTGAGAGACGTCGAGGACCGGGTCAACGAGTGGATCTCGCGCAACGACCCGGTGCGGGCGATCACAACGACGCTCGACGAGGCCAGGGAGCTCGGCGCGATGGCGCTGTTCGGAGAGAAGTACGGCGAGGTGGTGCGCATGATCGAGGTCGGCGGCGGGGACTACTCGCGGGAGCTCTGCGGCGGAACCCACGTCCGACGTACGGCGGAGATCGGGCCCTTCCGGATCATCAGCGAGACGTCGAGCTCGGCCAATGTGCGGCGCATCGAGGCCCTCACGGGGCCGGCGGCCGTTGAGCTGCTGCGGATCCACGACGGCCTGCTCGACGAGATTGCCAGCGAGCTGAGAACGCGTCCGGAGGAAGCGACGCTGGCGGTGCGGCGGCTCGTCGAGGAGCGCAGGCGCCTGGAGAAGGACCTCGCTCAGGCGGCCGCCGGCGGTGGCAGCGCCGCGGCGGGCGTCGAGGAGCTCGTCGCCGCCGCCGAGGAGATCGGGG
>DASWFM010000292.1:0-7809 GCA_036394235.1 Solirubrobacteraceae bacterium
GCACCGCCCCGACCAGACCACCGATCACGATCACGGCCGCGAGCCCCCACTGCACGAAGAACTCCTTCCAGTGGTGCCCGTCGCTGGCCAGGAAGATGCCCGCGCCCAGCACCACGAGCAGCGACGGGTTGAGCACATAGCGGAAGATCAGCAGTTCGATGCGATGGAGCACAGGCAGGCTCCGCGGGTCGCGTTTCGCAGCCACCGCGTAGACGACCGGCAGCGAGAAGGTCCAACCGAAGGCGATCACGACGGCCATGATGTGGACCGCCATCACGACGTCGTAGCCGGTCACCGCGGGCACGAGCACAGCTGCACCCTAATGACAGGCACGGCGCCGGGCCGACGATGCGCTGTCCTCCCGGCCCCTGTGCCGGGCGGAAACGCGGCGGTAGAGCGTCAGAACGTCGGCGCGTAGGCGCCGAAGACGTCCTGCATGGCCCCGCACACCTCTCCGAGCGATGCGCGGTCCTTCAGCGCCTGGCGGATCGAGGGCAGCAGGTTCTCGCTGCCGCGGGCCGTCTCCCGCAGCTCCTCGAGACGTCCCGCCACGAGTCCTTGGTCGCGGTTGGCCTTGAACTCCTTCAGGCGACCAACCTGCTCGCGCTCGGACTCAGGGTCGACGCGGAGCAGATCCGGAACCTCGATGTCCTCCTCCTCGAAGGCGTTGACGCCGACGACGATGTCCTGCTTGATGCGGTACCGCTCCTGGTAGCCCCAGGCCGACTCGTCGATCTCGCCGGTGATGAACTGGATCGCGTTGACCGACCCCCCCAGCGCATCGACCTTCGCGATCAAGCGATTCGCCCGAGCTTCGATCTCGTCGGTCAGCGCCTCGACGAAGTAGGACCCCGCGAAGGGGTCCACCGTGTCCGCCGCACCGGACTCGTTGGCGAGGATCTGCTGCGTTCGCAGGGCGATTTTGGCGGCTCGCTCCGTAGGCAGCGCGAGCGCCTCGTCGAAGCCGTTGGTGTGCAGCGACTGCGTTCCCCCGCAGACCGCCGCAAAGGCCTGCAGTGCAACCCTGACGATGTTGTTCTCGGGCTGCTGGGCCGTCAGCGTGACGCCACCGGTCTGCGTGTGGAAGCGCAGCATCGTCGCCTTCGGGTTCTTCGTGCCGAAGCGCTCGGTCATGATGTGCGCCCACATCCTCCGCGCTGCCCGGAACTTCGCGACCTCCTGGAAGACGTTGTTGTGGCCGTTGAAGAAGAACGCCAGCCGCGGCGCAAAGTCGTCGACGTCGAGGCCCTTGTCGATCGCCGCCTGCACGTACGCGATCCCGGAGGACAGCGTGAAGGCGACCTCCTGAACGGCCGAGCAGCCCTTCTCGCGGAAGTGATAGCCGGAGATCGAGATCGTGTTCCAGCGGGGCACCCGCTCGTGGCAGTACTCGAACAGATCCGTAGTCAGCCGCATCGTGGGCTCGGGCGGATAGATGTAGTTGCCCCGCGCGATGTACTCCTTCAAGACGTCGTTCTGCGTCGTGCCCCGGAGCTGCTCGGAGGGCACCCCCTGCTCCTCCCCGACGAGCTCATAGAGCAGCAGTAGGCACGCGGCGGGCGCGTTGATTGTCATCGAGGTCGACACCTCCTCGAGCGGAATGCCATCGAAGGCCGTGCGCATATCGTCGATCGTGTCGATCGCGACGCCCGTGCGGCCCACCTCGCCCAGACACCGCGGGTTGTCGGAGTCGAGGCCCAGCTGGGTCGGCAGGTCGAAGGCCATCGACAGACCCGTCGAGCCCTTGGAGATCAGATACCGGTAGCGCTCGTTGGACTCCTTGGCCGAGGCATAGCCCGCGTACTGGCGCATCGTCCAGGTCTGCTTGCGGTACATCTCCCGGTGGACGCCCCGGGTGTAGGGGAAGGACCCCGGCTCCCCGAGGTCGAGCTCGGCCGGGAGGTCCGACTCGTCGTAGAGCTCTGAGATCTCGATGCCGGAGTCCGTGAACCGCCGCGGGTCGTCCGGGCCGACGATCGGCGCGACGCTCAGATCCTGTGAGTCGCTGTCGGGCTCTGCGGTGGTGGCCATGAACCTGATGATATGGACCTGCGGGCCGCCCTTGGGGCCGATCGATCGCCTCCGGCAAGAACTCTGGCGGCCCTCTTCACGCCCCGGCGCCAGGGTATCCTCCGCCATATGGCCACTTGCCTTGTGACCGGGGGCGCAGGGTTCCTCGGCTCCCACCTCTGCGACGAGCTGCTCGCCGGGGGCAACCGCGTGATCTGCGTGGACAACCTCGAGACGGGCTCGCTGGCCAACATCTCCCACATCCGCGACCCCGCCCGTTTCACGTTCCTCAACGTCGACATCACCGAGCCCTACTTCGTCGAGGAGGACGTCGACTTCGTCTATCACTTCGCCTCGCCCGCCTCCCCGATCGACTACCTGCGCCTGCCCCTCCACACCTTGAAGGTCGGCTCCTACGGCACCCACCACACCCTCGGGCTGGCGAAGCTCAAGCGCGCGCGCTTCCTGACCGCGTCGACCTCCGAGGTCTACGGCGACCCCCTCGAACACCCCCAGTCGGAGACCTACTGGGGCCACGTCAACCCGATCGGCCCGCGGGGTGTCTACGACGAGGCCAAGCGCTACGCGGAGGCCCTGACGATGGCCTACCACCGCCAGCAGGGCGTGGACACGGCGATAGTGCGGATCTTCAACACGTACGGCAGCCGCATGCGCCCCCACGACGGCCGCGCGATCCCGACCTTCCTGCGCCAGGCTCTGGCCGCCCGCCCGATCACGGTCTTCGGCGACGGTAGCCAGACGCGCTCCTTCTGTTACGTCAGCGATCTCATCAGGGGCATCATCGCCCTGGCCGAGTCCGGTTATCATGATCCTGTGAACATCGGAAATCCGGACGAGTTCACTCTGCTGGAACTCGCGGAGACGGTCCGGGAGCTGACCGGTGCCAGCTCGGAGATCGTCTTCGAGGCGCTGCCGATCGACGACCCCAAGCAGCGCCGCCCGAACATCGCCCTGGCCCAGGAATTGCTCGGCTGGTCCCCCGAGATCGCGCTGCGCGACGGCCTGCAGCGCACGATCGAGGAGTCGGGCGTCGAGGTCCTGATAGGTGGTGGGCCGCGCTGAGCGGCAGCCCGCATCTCGCCGGAGCCCCGCTCGTGCCTCTGGCGCCCGAACGGCACCGCTCCATCCCGCGAGGGCCGGTGTTCTGATGGACGAGATGGGAGCGCGTATGTCGGGGACCTCCACGCCTGAGGCCAGGCGCATACAGCCGGCGGCCGCGCCGCCGCGAGCGCCCCTCCCCGACCACGACGCCGGACGGGCACTGCGGGGGCTTCCCTCGGGACCCCCGCCCGAGCGCGACGTCCGTGCCAAGCGTCCGCCGGTGTTCGGCTTCTTGCTGCGCATCTCCACCCTCCGGCGCATGGGCCGCGTCGTTGCCCTACTGGGCCTGGACTTCGCCGGCGTCGCGCTCGCGATCTTCACCGCCCTGGTCCTCAAGGAAGCCGTCCACGGCACGGTCGCCTACTCCAAGGACCTGCACGGCACCGAACAGTTCCTGCCCTTCTGCTACCTGCTGACGGCCCTGCTGTTCGCCAACTCCGGCCTCTATGCCGAGCGCGCCCTGCGCCCCGGGCTGCCCCGCATCGTGGGCTCGCTGTTCGAGGTGGCCCTCGTCGCGCTGATCTTCGCGCTCGTCAACGGCGAACACTTCTCCAGCTACTACCTCTTCTACGGCTCCCTGGCCTTCGCGATCTTCTACGTGTCGGTCTTCCGCGCCGCCTATGACCGTGCGACGCTGCTCGTGCTCCGTGCCGCCGGACTGCAGCGCAGGGCCGTGCTCGTCGGGCGGGGCCGCCAGATCGCCGACGTCGCCCATGCCCTGGCCGACGCCCCTCACTCCCAGATCGAGGTCATCGGCTTCCTCTCCCCGACGCCGCTCGCCGCCGACGGGCTGCGCTCGCTGGGCACCCTCGAGAACCTCGAGACCGTGCTCAACGCAGAAGCCGTCGACGAGGTGATCATCGCGGACGCCGACTACCCCCAGGAGGCCGCCGTGGAGCTGGTCGACCAGTGCCACCGCCGCGGCATCCGGGTGCGACTGGCGCCTTCCACGATGGAGATCCTGATCCAGCGCTCCGAGTTCGTGCCGGGACAGTCGGTGCCGCTCTTCGAGCTCGGTCCCCCCGCATTCGAGGGCATCGACTTCGCCCTCAAGCGGACCTTCGACGTGATCGGCGCGACGCTCCTGCTGATCGTCCTCAGCCCGCTGTTCCTCGCCCTCTCGATGGCCGTCGCCATAACCTCACGCGGCCCCGTCTTCTTCAGCTCGATCCGCCGTGGCATCGGCCAGCGGCCCTTCCCCTGCCTGAAGTTCCGCACGATGCACACCGATGCCGAGGAGCGGCAGGCGGACCTCGAAGAGCTCAACGAGGCCTCCGGTGCACTGTTCAAGATCCGCGACGACCCACGACTGACGGCCGTCGGGCGCTTCCTGCGGCGCTTCTCCCTCGACGAGCTGCCCCAGCTCATCAACGTCCTCCGTGGCGAGATGTCCCTCGTCGGCCCCAGGCCGCTGCCCGAACGCGACTACATGATGCTCGAGGAGTGGCACCGCAAGCGATACCTCGTCCTCCCCGGCATCACCGGCCTGTGGCAGGTCTCGGGGCGCTCGGAGCTCGACTTCGACGACCTCGTCCACCTCGACTTCCTGTACCTCGAGCACTGGTCGCTGGCGCTCGACCTCACGATCCTGCTGAAGACGATCCCCGCTGTCTTGTTGCGCCGGGGCGCTTACTAGCTCCGCGCCGAGCTGTTCGATCGCAGTTGCCCTGGCGGGCAAGGGCGATCGAGACATCTCGACGCTGCGCTTACCGTGGGGGCCGATGATCGCCGGGCGGGTGGGGGCAACTGTCGCATGGAGCCTTGCGGACGGTTCTCGTTCGGCGAAGGGTCGCTTCATTTGAACGGCCCGGTAGCGGTGGTATCTACACGCCGCGTAGATACGAATGCGCACACACGCACCAAATCGACTCAAGGGCGCCGCTCGCTCGCGAGATGGCCGTCGCGGTGCGACGTCCTGCGGCGGGACAGCTACGCGGTCCGGCTACGGCGCCGTAGGACGGCGATGGATCGCTACGCCCCGACGCCGCCGGCGGGGCGGCGACGGAAGGGCGCATGGGGAGTGTCGCGGCTCGCGCCGACGTCCTTGGCCGCCTGGGCATAGACGGCCCATGTCGCGCGGGCTGCGTCACCCCAGCTCCAGGCAGGAGCGGGCGGTGCGGGACGAGCGCTGTTCTGGGCGGCCGCGATCAGGGCTCGCATGTCGCCTGCCGTCACGAACGTGGCGCGGTCGCCCAGGACCTCGCGCAGGGCGGGACCGTCCGCGGCGACCACCGGTGTGCCGCAGGAGAGCGCCTCGACCGCGGCCAGCCCGAAGCCTTCATGCTCCGCGGACATCATCAGCGCGTGGGCGCCGCTGTAGATCGCGGCGAGGTGGTCGTCCGGAACCTGGCCGGTGAGGATCACATCGGGTAGCTCCCGTGCCCATGGCCCCGTCGGTCCGGCGAGCACCAGAGGCAGCTCGCGGGGCGTGGCAGCGAGCTGTGCGATGTGGGTGCCCGGATCGGGGTGCTCGAGGCCTCCCACCCACAGCAGGTAGCGCTCCGGCAGGCCGTAGCGGCCCCTTACCTCAACCATCTCGTCTGGCGTGCGCGGGTACATCGACTCGTCGGCCGCCTCGGGGATCACGACCACCCGCCCCCGTTCGAGGCGCAGGTGAGCGATCGCGTCCTCGGCGACCGCCGCCGTCGGCACGATCACGCAGGCCGCGCGCTGCAACGCGAGAGGCCGCAAACGCTGCCTGAGGCTGGTTCGCAGGTGCTCGCTGCGTCGCTTCTGCGCCGCCATGTCGTGGATCGTCACGACCATCGGGCAGGGGCTGTGCAGCATCGCCCCGTCCAGCCACGGCGAGTGGAAGACGTCAGGACCCTTGGCCCGCACCATCGCCGAGGGTCGGTTGGTGGCGAGCACCTCGTCGCTCGCCGCAGCCGTCTCCCGCAAAGCCTTCAGCAGGCGCCGTGAGTAGCCCCCGATGCCGCCCGGATCCGACGCGGGGCGACTGTCCAGCGCCACCCTCATGGGCGTCCCACCGGCCTCCGGGTGCTCTTGCGATTCTGCCGTGCGCTCACCGCGCCAACATAGTCGCTGAGGGCGAGGATAGATAGTTCTGAGACGCTCTCTGCAGCCTTCGGCGTGCCCTTACTCGCCAATTTCCAGACGAAGCCTTGAGTGGTTCGGAAGGCCGGCGCGTCTAGGCTCCGCGGCGATGCCCGACCGGGCCTACCACGACGAGCTCTGGCGGCATGTTCCGCCCGGCGCGATCCCCGCGGACTTCGAGCTGCGATCCGCCTTCCTGCTCTCTCGCGTCGCACCGGGCGAGCGGGTGTTGGACCTCGGCTGCGGCGAGGGCGCCTTCGCCGCAGCTCTCGCGTCGACCGGGGCGAATGTCCTCGCCGCCGACGTCGCCGCTGAGCCGCTGCGCCGTGCCCGCGCGGCGCACCCCGATCTCGAGTTGCAGCTGCTCGAGCAGGAAGCAAGCTGGAGCCTCCCCGACTCGGCCTTCGACGTGGTCTGGGCGGGCGAGGTAATCGAGCACGTCGCCGACACCGCCGGCTGGCTCTCAGAGGTCCGGCGGGTGCTCCGCTCGGGCGGGCGGCTGTTGATCACCACGCCCTCGCTCGGGGCATCCCAGCTGCTCGGCGCGGTCGTTTCCCGGCGGGCCTTCGCGGCGCGCTTCGATCCCCGATCGGATCACCTGCGCTATTACAGTCGCGCGACCCTCGCGGCGCTCATTTCCGATTTCGGCTTCGAGCGGATCGACGTGCGCGCTGACGGGCGGCGCGCCGCCCGGCACGTGCTGTTCGCGAGCGCTGTTCGCGCGCGGTTCTGAGCGCCGTCTGCCGCTGGGCGAGCGCTCGCAGCGCCGTCACGTACTCGTTGTAGGTCTGGATCGCTTCCGAGCGTCCCGCTGCGAGAGCTTCGGGCGAGATCAGCTCGGGGTCGAGATAGATGCCCGCGCGCAGCTCGCCGAGCGCGGCGCTCGGAGCGCTCGTCAGGTCGAAGCGGCCGAGCGTCAGCCATGTCTGTGGATTGGAGGGCTGCAGGCGCACTGCCCGCTGCAGCGTCGCACGGGCCCCTATCGCCTGCCCGGCAGCGCTCTGTACGGTCGACAGCGCGAACAGCGCTTCGATCGACAGGGGGTCGCGCGAGACGGCGCTCTCGGCGTCCGCCCTCGCAGCCCCGAGGTTGCCGGCCAGCGCGCCGAGCGCCGCTTCGCGCGCTTCTTCGGAGCGCTGCGGCTGCCACTGCACCCACGCCGTCAAGAGTGCCGCCACGATCACCGCCGCGGCGAGGGCGATCCGCACAGAATCCGGGCGGCTCTCGAGGATGCTTGCCCGCAGCCCCGCCGGCGAGGTCCGCCGCTCTGAGCCGGACGGGCCGATCGCCGCGCGCGCGCCGTTGGCACCTGCCGCCGGATCTCCGTCCGCCGACCCGCCCTCGGGCTGGAGCTCGTTCGGCGTGTCCGCGAAGGCCTTCTTCAGCGCCAAGGGCCCGCGCCCCGCGAGCCAGCCGGCGCAGACGAGCGCCGGGATCGCATCGGCGGGGACGTACCAAGTCCAGTCGATCAGCGAGTGCACGCCGAACACCACGACCACGCAGAGCATGCTCAGCAGCCCGATCCGCTCAGGTCCGTAACGCCGCGCGGAGCCGTCTCCGAGCCGCTCCCAAGCCGGCCGCGCGCCGCCTCGGAGCTCGCGCCAGCTCCTCCAGCGGCGGTTG
>DASWFM010000293.1:0-2794 GCA_036394235.1 Solirubrobacteraceae bacterium
TGAGCTTTTCGTATTTCTTGATCTTGCTCGCGAAGCTCGCCCCACTCGAGCCTTCGTTGTTGCTGGTCGCGTTGAGGAGGCCGCCGCCACTGAGCCCGCCGCCGACGCCGAATCCCACCAGCCCGACGCCGATCAGCACCGCCAGGCCGATATAGATCGTCTTCACGGTGCGTCGCCGGCCGCGCCCTCGAAGGTCGAAGAGCATCAGGACAGGTCCTCGTCGGTGTGGTCGATGATCTGCTGCACGGTGGGTTTCTCCGCGTCGTCCGGCACGGTCGGTCTCTCGGCGTCGTCCGCCGCGGGCGCGGGATCACGCACGTGACTCCCCGCCTCCCCGGCTGCGGCGGCGGCCCCGGCGCGGCTCCTTTTCCTGCCCAGGATCGCTGCAAGGAGAATACTCGCCTCATAGAGCAGATACAGCGGTACCGTCTCTAGCAGCAACGTGATCACGTCCCCCGGCAGGAACGCCGCGACGGCGGCGCATGCAACGATCGCGTAGCGGCGATTGCGCCGCAGCTGCGCGACGCTCACGATTTCCAGCCGCGTCAGCCCCAGGATCACGACCGGCACCTGGAAGACGAGCCCCATCGCGAGCAGGATCGTGGCGGCGAATTTGTAGAACTGGTTGGCCTGCACCAGGTTGTTGAACTGATCCGCATTGAAGTTCACGAAGAAACGCACCGCCGCAGGCAGCACAACGAAGTAGCCGAACGCCACGCCGGCCAGGAACAGGGCGGGAACGGCCGTCAGCAGCGGCACGAACGCGCGCTTCTCCTCCGGCTTCAGCGCCGGTAGCAGGAACGCGAACAGCTCGTAAAGGATCACGGGCAGCGTGATGATCAGGGCGAAGTAGAGGGCCACGGTCAACGTCGTCGTGAACGGTTCGCCGACGGTCAGCGTCACGGGCTTGTCGCCGGCCGGATTGCGAGGAAGGCGGGCCACGTCGCGCTGCAGGGTCTGCGCGAGCGGCCCGAGTTGCCCGCGGGTTTCCGCGGAGAGCCCGCTGCCGGGCGCGGCGAGCAGCCGCAGCGCGCGGCTCGTGTCCTCGGCGACCTTGATGATCGCCCGCTGGGCGAGCACCGCCTGCCCGACCGTGCCCTCGCCTTTCAGCACCTGCTTCTGCGTCTGGGCGGTCAGCGGTTTGTTGATGATGCGCAGCAGTTCGTGGTTCTGCCAGAAGCAGAAACCGAACGCGACGACGAGCACCGCGCCCGAGATGATCAGTCGGTTGCGCAGCTCATCGAGGTGGTCGACAAGGCTCAGCCGATCCTCATGGCCGATCGGACGGAGCGATCGCTTCATTGGAGTCGTGAACCTACCACCGCGTCTCGCTGTGCACGTGAGCTAAAGGCCGCCGCCCCAGGCGTCGATGACGACAGGGAAACGGTATGGACTCTGCAAAAGAACCCGACATCCAGCAGCGCCTTCCGCTTCCCGCCGGGGAGCAGATCGGCGTCTCCTCCGGCGAGCACGGAGCGGCTTCGGAGACCACCGGCTCCCCCGGCCAGCTGCACATCTGCTTCCACTGCACCGGCGAGCTCGTCTACCCGCTCGACTGGTCGGAGGAAGGCCCCCGGCATTGGCGCATCGTGCTCCGCTGCCCGGAGTGCGAGTCCCGCCGCGAGGGCGTCTTCGACCAGGCCGCCGTGGAACGACTCGACGACGAGCTCGATCGGGGCTCGAGCGCGCTGCTCGGCGATCTGCGCCGCATGACCCACGCGAACATGTCCGAGGAAATCGAGTTCTTCGCGCGGGCGCTGGACGCCGACCTGATCCTGCCGAGCGACTTCTAGCCCCGCCCTCAGCAGTAGCGCTCGACGACCGCGTCGGCGACCAGCTCAAGCAGCTCCGAGCGCCCGCCGGGGAGTATCTCGGGCAGCGAGGCCTTCGCCCCGGCGACCACGCCGAGAGCCTGCTCGCGCGCCTCGTCCAGTGCGCCGGTCGCGGCGATCCGCTCGCACAGCGCCTCGGCCTGACGCGGACCCCCCAGCGCGCGGAGCTCCACGCCCGCGAGCCCCGGATCGCGCTCGCGGGCCAGGATGAAGGGCAGCGTTACGGTCCCGTCGAGCAGGTCCGTACCGCGAGCCTTTCCGGTCCGCTCGACGGGGCCTGAGACGTCGAGGATGTCGTCGAGCATCTGGAAGGCGAGCCCGATCCTCCGCGCAAAGGCGCCGAGTGCCGCCGCGAGCTCCCTCGACCCGTCGACGGCGTTCAGCGCGCCGAGGCGGCAGGCCGCCTCGAACAGCGCCGCGGTCTTCAGCTCGCAGCGGTGCATGTAGCGCTCCACCGCGACGTGCGCGGCCCACGCGTCCTGCCGTTGCAGGAGCTCTCCTTCGGCCAGCGCGGAGCTGGCCTGCGAGAGCGCCTGAAGCTGCTCGGGGTCCTCGTTGCGGGCCAGCTCCGCGAAGGCCCGGCTGAACAGCAGGTCGCCGGTCGCCACCGCCATCCGCCGGCCCGCAGCGGCCGCCACCGTCGGGCGCCCCCGGCGCAGCTGAGCGGCGTCGATCAGGTCGTCGTGGACGAGCGTCGCGGAGTGGACCAGCTCGACCGCCACGGCGGCGCGGACCATCCGCTCCTCTCCGCCGCCCGCGGCCGGGCCGCCGGCCGACTCCGCCGCCAGCACCACCAGCAGCGGGCGCAGGCGCTTTCCTCCCGCTGCCACCGTCGCGTTGGCATGGGCCGCGAGCGGCGCTCCCGCCTCGGCCGTGACCCGGTCGAGGTGCGCCTCGGTGCGGGCCATCAGGGCGCGGAGCCGCTGGCCCCCCCGCGCCATGATCGCCTCCACACCATCTCC
>DASWFM010000294.1:0-3241 GCA_036394235.1 Solirubrobacteraceae bacterium
CTTTTCGAGGAGCTCCCGCAACCCGCCAGGGCGACGATGCCGATCAGCACCGCCGGCAAGGCGAGCCTGCGGTTAGGGCGGTGTGCCTTCGGTTGTGCTGTGGGGTGCGTGGTCACGGTCGGTCCTCCAGTCGTAGCTGTCGCTTGCTAGACACCAAGTGCCCGGGATGCTTCCCCCGCGGCCTCGCGGGCCGCGGGGTCGAATCCTACGCCTGGGGGATCTCAGTAGCCGTACGGTGGCGTGCTCGGCGGCGACATCGGCGGCGAAGGCGAAGTCGGCGGCGGCGCCGTCACGGTGGCCGACGCTGTGACGGCGTGCCAGGTGCCGCCGAACGAGCGGATGCCCTCGCCGTTCGCCTGTCCGGAGGAGTGGTCGCCGGAGAAGCGGTACAGCGGCTTGCCGCGCAGCGTCACCTGCAGCGACCCGCTGGGGCGCCTGATCAGGCCGAGCGTCCCGTGCACGCCCGCCCCGTCCTTCAGCCGGGTCGCGCGGGAGGGGACCACCAGCGGTGGCCAGAAGTGGGCGCATTCGCTGGACTTGCAGAGCAGGTGGTGCGAGCTCTCGCCGCTGAGCGAGTACAACGTGCGGCCCGCCGGGTTGACGACGACCGTCTTGCCGAGCGTCGAGTTCGCGGCGCTCTTGACGGTCAGGGTCGAGGCAGCCAGCGCCGCGACCGCGGGGAGAGCCGAGACGGCGAGCATGCCGAGCAGGCCGATGAGCAGCAGCTGCCGCCGAGCTCGCGTGGTCTGCCGGGGACCGTGGGTTGTGGCGTTTCGCTCAGGAAGCATTGGCGGAGCTCCCGTGACTGTCGCCCGTGTCGAGCTTCGAGCCGTTCGGCTTCAGCACGTACCAGTCCGCGCCGAAGGACTTGATGCCCTGGCCGTAGGCGTCTCCGTCGTCCTTGTCCTTGGCGAAGAAGTACAACGGGTGACCTTTGTAGGTGACCTGCTTGGTGCCGTCAGGGCGAGTCAGCGTTCCGAGGTCGGCCGCGACCGCCCCGCCGCCGACTTGCGCGGCGCCCGCGCTCGTGACCGGCGGCCAGACCTGCGCGCAGGCTCCCGTGCACGCCCCCTGCCCCGGCCTGTCGGCCTCGAACAGGTAGACGGTCATCTTCTTGGGGCCGGCGGCGAGGATCGAGCCGAGCTTGGAGTGCTTGGTGAGGATCGCCTCGCCGGCGGCGGCGGTGGTCGGCGTCGTGGCGCTCGTCGCCGTCGCCGCCGCCGCGGTCGTGGACGAGCCGGCAGTCGATTTACTCGAACCGCAGCCCGCGAGCAAGACCAGGCCCGCGGATGCGCAGCCGAGGATTGGGAGCTTGTTCACAGCGTGACCTCCTGAGGATGGTTGGCGGGGCCTAGCGCTTAGATGCCGCCGGGCCGGGAATCCTTCCCGGCCGATCTCAGGGCTCGGTGTGGATCACGACGTCGGCCAGGCCCTCGATCTGGCCTCGCAGCTCGTCCTCGAGGCGGCTGGCGAGCAGGTGGGCGTCGGTCAGCGACTCGCCGTCGCGCCCGGCGAGGGTCAGGAAGAGAACCGGCCCGGCGTCGGTGGCGAGCAGCCGCACGCGCTCCGGCTCACGGCCGGTGCGGCGCCGCAGCAGCTCGCGGGCCTCGCGCTCGGCCTGCTGCTCGCCGGCGCCGCCCGCCGGCCGCGCCCGTAGGGGGCGCTCGAGTGGCTCCAGGTGGGTCTGGACATCATCGACCCCGGGCTGCTCGAGAATCGCCCGCTCGACTCGCTCGGCGATCTCGTGCGCGCTCCGGAGGTCGAGATCGGCGGGGAACTTGAGGTGCAGCGAGACGCTGGCCCGCTCGCCGTCCTCGAACACGGCGATGTCGTGGGCCTCCTTGACGAGCGGCTCCGAGAGCGCGATCGCGAGCACCCGATCGCGGAGGTCGAGCCCGCGGCGGCGAGGCTCGACGTGGACGACGACGTCGCTGCCGGGCAGCGTCGCCTCGAGGGCCTGCTCGACGTGATCGGCAGCACGGTGGCCCTCGACCACAGCCTGGCCGGCGGGAACGGAGACGACGACGTCGGCGAAGTAGCGGCCGGCGGACTCGCGCAGCCGCAGGCGACGGAGCTCGATCTCCTCGCCCAGGTCCGCGATCGCTCGCTCGGCGGCGACGCGGGCCTCGGTGGGGGTGCGGTCCATCAGCACGTTGGCGTTGAGGGCGATCACGCGCCCGGCGGCGAGCAGGATGATCGCGGCGATCACGAGCGCGGCGATCGAGTCGCCCTGCTGGAAGCCCGCGTTCGCGGCGAGCAGGCCGGCGAGAACGGCGAGGGAGCCGACCATGTCCGCGGCGAAGTGCAGGGCGTTGGAGCGCAGCGCCGGGCTGTCGTAGCGGCGGGAGGCGATCAGCGAGACGCTCGTGCGGCTCAGGTCGACGACGAGCGCGAGGCCGATCACGGCGAACTGGTACCAGCGGATCTCAGGAGCATGGCCGCCGTTGATGAGGCGAGTGATCGCCTCGACCGCGACGAGCAGCGCGCCGCCGATCAGGATCGCGGCCTCCCCGAGCGCGCCGAGGTTCTCCGCCCGGCGGTGCCCGTAAGGGTGGCCACGATCGGCCGGGCGTCCGGCGAGACGGACGGCGAAGAAGGTCAGCACGGCGGCCACCACATCGCCGCTGGACTCGATTCCGGCGGAGATCAGACCGAGGCTGTGGGTTGCGAGCCCCACGCCCAGCTTCAGCGCGACGAGCAGCGCCGCGGCGGCGATCGAGACCAGCGTGGTCCTCTGTGCTCCGGCCGGCAAGGTGCGCTGCGCTTGCATCCAAGGAGCCTAAAGCGGCGGGAGCGGGGAACCCCGCCGTGCGTGCGCGACGCGCCGTTTTCATCCTCTCCGCTGCCTTATCGTGGATCCGTGCCCCACGATCACGCTGCCCACCGGCACGGCCCCGTCGGTTCGACCGCCGACAGGCCGCTGCTGCGCCGCGCGCTCGCCCTGATCGTGCTGGTGATGGCCGTCGAGCTGGCCGCTGGTGTGGTAGCCCACTCGCTGGCGTTGCTCTCCGACGCCGGGCACATGCTCACCGATGCGGGCGCGATCGGCTTCTCGCTGGTCGCGCTGCGGCTTGCGGCACGCCCCGCCCGGGGCGCGATGACGTTCGGCTTCCGGCGGCTGGAGATCCTCTCGGCGCAGGCCAACGGCGTGACGCTGCTGGTCGTCGCGGGCTTCATCGTCTACGAGGCCGTCCACCGGCTTGTCGATCCCCCACACGTGCGCGCCGGGCTCGTGCTGGCC
>DASWFM010000295.1:0-4414 GCA_036394235.1 Solirubrobacteraceae bacterium
CGCGGCGAGCCGCGAGCAGATCCTCGAGCGAACCGCCGAAGTTGGGCTCCTCGGTGAGGATCGAGGCCGCCACGGCGCCGCCGCGCTCGTAGGCCGCGACGATCGAGGCGAGCTCGGCGGCCTCGTGCAGCGACCCGGCCGAGGGTGAGCGCCGCTTGAACTCAGCGATCACGCCGATGCCGGGCGCCGCCAGCGCCTCGCGGAAGCGGCCACCGCCGGCCCCCGCCGCGGGAGCGAGCTCACTGGCCGGCCGTTCCTCGCGGCGGCGCGCGACGCTCTCGCGGGTTTCGGAGAGGATGCGGTCGAGCACCGTCCCGGTCGCGCGGATCACCGCGTCGCCTCGCTCGGCGCGTGGCGCCGGCTCGCCGCGACGTAACCCTCGAGCGCCGCGAGCGCACGTCCGTCGGCGATCGCCTCGCGGGCCGCTTCGACACCCTCGGCGATGCTCGCCGCGCCGCCGGCCGCGTAGATCGCGGCGCCGGCGTTGATCGCGGCGAGGGCCTCGCCGGGTGGGGCGTCGACGCCGGGCTGCAGGATCGCGAGTGTATGCGCCGCGTTCTCAGCCGGCGTGCCGCCGGCGAGCAGCGCTCCGCCGTCGGGCCGGACGCCCGCGTCCTCGGGGGCGAGCAGGTAAGAGCGCAGCTCGCCGCCGTTCACCTCCACCACCCGGGTGGGCGCCGAGCAGGAGACCTCGTCGAGGCCGTCCTCGCTGGAGACGACGAGCGCCCGGTCGACGCCGAGCAGCGCCAGGGCGCCGCCCATCTTCTCGAGGAAATCCGGATCGGATACGCCGACGAGCTGGCGGCTCGCGCCGGCCGGGTTCGTGAGCGGCCCGAGCAGGTTGAAGATCGTGCGCACCGCCAGCTCGCGCCGCACGGGAATCACGAAGCGCGTCGCCTGGTGGTGGGCGGGCGCGAACATGAAGCCGAACCCGGCCTCGTCGATGCACTCGGCGACCTGCTCCGGGCCGAGGTCGATCCGTGCCCCGAGCGCCTCAAGGACGTCGGCCGAGCCGGAGCGGCTGGTCGCGGAGCGGTTGCCGTGCTTGGCGACCGCGCAGCCCGCTCCGGCGGCGATCAGGGCCGCGGTGGTGGAGACGTTGAAGGTGCTCCTGCCGCCCCCCGTGCCGGCCGTGTCGAGCAGATCGTCGCGGTCCGTCGGCACATGCGCCGCCAGCGCGCGCATCGTGCGCGCCAGGCCCGCCAGCTCCTCCACCGTCTCGCCCTTCGTGCGCAGCGCGATCAGGAAGGCGGCGATCTGAACTTCGGAGGCCTCGCCGTGCATGATCTCGCTGAGCACCGACGCGGCCTCGTCGCCGGAGAGATCCCGCCGCGAGGCGAGCGCGTCGATCGCGCCTGTCAGCACCGTGTCGGACATCTAGGCGCCTCGCGGTGAAGCCGTGTCGAGGAAGTTCGCGAGCAACTCGTGGCCCTGCTCGGTGAGGATCGACTCGGGATGGAACTGGACGCCCTCCGCAGGCAGCTCCCGGTGGCGCAGAGCCATCAGCACGCCGCCACCGCGGGCCGTCTCCTCGAGGCAGTCCGGCAGCTCGTCGCCGACGACCAATGAGTGGTAGCGGCCAACCGTCAGCTCCTGCCTGAGCCCTTTGAAGATCGTGCGGCCGTCGTGCTCGATCGTGGTCGCCTTGCCGTGGATCGGCTCGTGCAGCTCGACGGTGCCGCCGAAGGCCTTTGCCAGCGACTGGTGGCCGAGGCACACACCGAGCGTAGGGATGCCCGCTTCGGGGAACCGCCGTACCAGCTCGAGTGAGATCCCCGCCTCGTTCGGCGTGCACGGCCCCGGAGACACGACGCAGCGCTCGTAACCGCCTTCGAGCAGCTCATCGACCGTCGTGCGGTCGTTGCGAACGGTCTCCACCTCCGAGCCCAGCTCGCCCAGGTACTGGACGAGGTTGTAGGTGAAGGAGTCGTAGTTGTCGAGGACCAGGACCCTCATGGCCAGTCCGGCTGCTCGCACGCCAGGGCCACGGCCCGCATCGCCGCGGTCATCTTCGCGACCGACTCGTCGAACTCGTAGTCGGGGCGCGCATCGGCCACGGTGCCTCCGCCGGCCTGCACGTGGGCGACGCCGTCCTTGACCGCGACGGTGCGGATGTAGATCGCCGTGTCGAGGTCGCCGCCGTAGCTGACATAGCCCACCGCGCCGCCATAGCCCCCTCGCTTGACCGGCTCGAGCTCGTCGATGATCTGCATCGCGCGCACCTTCGGCGCGCCCGAGAGGGTGCCGGCGGGCAGCACCGAGCGCAGCGCGTCTAGTGCCCCGACGTCCTCCCGCAGCGTCCCCGAGACGGAGGAGACGATGTGCATCACGTGGCTGTAGGTCTCGACCTCCATCAGCTCGTCGACGGCGACGGTCCCGTACTCGCAGACACGGCCGAGGTCATTGCGGCCGAGGTCGACGAGCATCACGTGCTCGGAGCGCTCCTTCTCGTCGGCCAAGAGCTCGGCCGCGATGCGCCGGTCCTCCTCGGGGCTCGTGCCGCGGGGACGGGTGCCGGCGATCGGCTTCGTCGAGACGTGCCGGCCACTGACAGTCAGCAAGGGCTCCGGGCTCGCGCCCGCGATCTGGAAGTCGCCGAAGTCGAGGAAGTACATGTAGGGACTCGGGTTGACCGCGCGCAGGCCCCGGTAGATCGAGAACGCCTCCACCGGGCTCGGCGCCGACCAGCGCTGCGACGGGACCACCTGGAATGCGTCGCCCGCGTGGATGTAGCGGACGATCCGCGCGACCATCGCTTCGAACTCCTCGCGCGGCATGTTCGAGCGGAACTCCGGCATCTCCCGAGGCTTGCGAGGCTCCTCCCGCGGCACCGGACCCGCGAGCGCCTCGCGGACATCCGCGATGCGAGCGGCGGCTTGGGCGTATGCGCGCTCGACGTCGGGCTCCGCCTCGAGGTTCGCGTTGACGAGGATCGTGATCGTGTGCTTGAGGTGATCGAAGATCAGCAGGCCGTCGGTGAGCATCAGCGCGAGGTCCGGGAGACCGACGGGGTCGGGGTTCGGCTCCGCCAGCGGCTCGACGGCCCGCACGAGGTCGTAACCGAACACGCCCACGGCTCCGCCCGTGAACGGCGCGCGATCGCCCTCGGGCAGCGGCGCCTGGTCGAATCGGGCGAGCTGCTCCGCGACCAGCTCGTAGGGATCGCCGCCGTCGGGCAGCGACCAGCGAAGCACCGCGTGCGGTTCGAAGCCGAGGAACGACCAGCGCCCGACGCGCTGCCCCTGCTCCGCAGACTCGAGCAGGAAGGCCGGCCCCTCGGGATCGAGCGCCCGCATCTTCAGATAGGCCGAAACCGGCGTCTCGCAGTCCTCGACGAAGCTGACCGCGAGCGGGATCAGGTTGTGCCGGGCCGCCAGCGCTCGCGCCTCGTCGAGCGAGGGCGTTATCTCGAGCGGGCCGACACGGGACCCGTCCGGCGGCTGGGCCCTAGGAGCGACGGCCATCGAGCACCCGCTCGGCATCGCTCAGCGAGCGCCCGCGGCTGCGCAGCAGCACGAGCAGGTGGTAGAGCACGTCGGCGGCCTCTTCGTCGAGGCGCTCGTCGCTCTCCTCGCGCGCGGCGCGGCTGACCTCCTCGGCCTCCTCCATCACCTTCTCGCCGATCCGTGGCGGGTCTTCGAGCAGCTCGACCGTATAGGAGCCTGCGGGACGCTCTCGGGCGCGCTCCGCGAGCGTGCGCTCAAGCGCCGGCAGCACCTCGTGCGGCGCGGACGGGTCGAGCTCGCCGCGGTGGAAGCAGGTCCGCTCGCCGGTATGACAGGCGGGTCCGGCGGGCTCGACCAGGGCGAGAACGGTGTCCGCGTCGCAGTCGGTGCGAAGCGCGCGCACTGCCTGGGTGTTGCCGCTCGTCTCCCCCTTGTGCCACAGCTCGCCTCGCGATCGGCTCCACAGGTGAAGCTCGCCCGTCTCACGGGTGCGTTGCAGCGCCTCGGCGTTCATGTAGGCCAGCGTCAAGACCTCCCCTGTGCTCCAGTCCTGGACCACGCAGGGCACCAGCCCGCGCTCGTCGAAGTGCAGGAGATCGTCGATCGCGGCGGGTTGCGCGCTCATCCGCACGATTGTAGGTACCGCCGGAGGGCCGCGGTTTGAGACACACTGCGAGCGGATGCAGGGACTTCTACAGCGCAGGCTGATCGTCGTGACGGGCAAGGGCGGCGCCGGCAAGACCACGACCGCTGCAGCGCTGGGCCTGCTCGCGGCCGAACACGGCAGGCGGACGCTGATCGTCGAGTTCGGTGCGCAGTCGCGCCTCAGTGAGCTGTTCGGGCACAAAGCGCCCGAGCTCGGCGTCGAGAGCCGCCTGGCCGAGCGCCTCTCGAGCGTGTCGATCGACCCCGACAGGGCACTGCTCGAGTGGATCCAGGCGCTCGGCGGCCGGGTCTCGGGGCGGGTG
>DASWFM010000296.1:0-10382 GCA_036394235.1 Solirubrobacteraceae bacterium
CCCGCCTCCGAGCGTTGCTCAGCTCGCCACGCCGGCGGGCTCAGGCGTGGCCGGCGCAGTGGTCGAGCTGTAGTCGAACTGCTCCTCGGCCCCGAACAGCATGTCGAGAACCTTCGAGCGCAGCCCCTCGTTGAGCGCTACGGCGAGCACAGCGCCGATCGTTATCAACATCAGCGTGCGGCCACGACGGCGGCGACGCCGCGGTGCGGGCCCCTCGCGCAGCGATCCCGACGCGTCCCGCAGCGCCTCCACGGCGCTGCGAAGCTCGGCTTGGAGCTTGCGGTCCTCCAGTAGCGCCTTGCCGGCGGGCTTGCCGTTCGTCATGCGCCCGTATGCACTGCGGGCGGAGCCGTACGCGGACAGCAGGTTGCTGCGCAGGGCCTCGTCTTCGATCAAGCGCTGCACGAACCGGTTGCTCTGCGCGGCCCTCGCCGCTGCGGACGCCTTGCCAAGTCTGTCCTTCGATGCCATGTCTCCCACCGCCTCTGCCGAAAGCTTGCAGGTCTCGCCAGCAATATACCCCGGGCGGCTCGTCGCGAGCGCTGGGCGGACGGTTATGCGTGCAGCGCCGCCTGCCCGTCGGGCACGGTTATGCGTGCAGCGCCGCCTGCTCGTCAGCGGAGGGGAAGGCCCAGGCGGCGCGCGTGCGGCGCTCCTGGCGGAACACGAAGCGCAGCTGCTGGGGAGGCCTGAGCTGGGCCTCGCTCGGACGGAATGTCGCGCAGGCCTCGTCGAGGTCGAGAGCGCACAGGAGGTTGACCCGGAAGAAACACTCGTCACAGGTGACCTTCGTCTTCCTGCGCACAGGACGTCTGGCCTGCGTGGTCTGCAATCGTCTCCCCTCCTGCTCGTGCTGATCTGGAACGACGGCGATCAAAGCACGGCAGGGCGGGCGTCTCAAGGCCGGCCGTAAGCCCAACTCGCAAATCGCAGAGAAAAGCGAGAGGTATCCGGAAATACCCGCCCGCGAGTCACTTTCCTGTGACAAACGACCTGTTCTCGCCGCATTTTCCGAGCGAACGGCGGCCGAGCGGAGTCCGTCATCATCGAGCCGAGTCCCGCGGGCCCGAGCCGAGTGCCGTCATGATCTGAGCTGATTCCCGCCGGCCCGAGCTGAGTGCCGTCATGATCTGAGCCGTGGAGATCCTGCTGACCGGCGCGACGGGGTTCGTCGGCTCGATGCTGTTGCCCGTGCTGCAGCGAGAAGGTCATGACGTACGTGCGCTGAGCCGCCATCCGGAGAATCTCGCCGGCCTGCCGGCCGAGGCGCTGCGCGGCGATGCCGTCACCGGCGAGGGCCTCGAGCGGGCGCTGGACGGCGTCGAGGTGGCCTACTACCTGATCCATTCGATGGAGCCCTCGCCCGGCGGCGTCGGCTTCGTCGAGCGCGAGCGGCTCGCCGCCCTCAACTTCGGTGCTGCGGCACAGGCGGCGGGCGTACGTCGCATTGTCTACCTCGGCGGCCTGGTGCCACGGTGGGGGGAGACGGCGGGCGGCGCGCGAGGCCGGGGCTCGCGCCACCTCGCCAGCCGGGAGGAGGTCGAGCGGATCCTGCTCGAAGCCGTGCCGGACTCGCTCGCGTTGCGTGCCTCGATCGTGATCGGCGCGCGCTCGCGATCCTTCCGGCTGCTTGTGCGCCTAGTCGAGCGCCTGCCCGTCCTGACGCTGCCGGCCTGGCAGCGCTACCGCACGCAACCGATCGACGAGCGCGACGTGATTGCGATGCTCGCTGCCTGTGCTCGCAGCGAGCTGTCGGGTGAGGTGCTCGAGGTCGGTGGCCCTGACGTGCTGAGCTACGGCGAGATGCTCGCGCGGATCGCCGAGGCGATGATCGTCGGGCGTCCCGCTTTGCGTTTGGGAGTCAACCTCACCCCGATCGCGGGCCGCGTGGCCGCCGCGATCACCGCCGAGGATCCCGAGCTCGTGGTGCCGCTGATGGAGGGGCTCCAGGGTGATCTCCTACCGCGTGACGATCACGCCGCCGAAAGACTCGGCGTGCGGCTGCACACGTTCGACTCGGCGGTCGGGCACGCCCTGGCAGAATGGGAGCGGGCCGAGCCGCTGGCCGCACGCTGATGAGCCAGGTAACAGCCTCGATTCAGATCGACGCTTCTCCAGAGAAGGTCTGGGAGACGGTGATGGACCCTCATCACCTGGAGCGATGGGTGACGATCCACCGCGGCCTGCTCCACGCCGACGGCGGTCCCCCGCGGGCCGGCTATCGGATGGACCAGCGCATCCACCTGCGAGGCGTGACGGTCGAGGTTCACTGGGAACTGGTCGATTGCGACGCCTACCGCCGGGCGGTCTGGGAGGGGCGGGGTCCGGCTCGCTCTCGGGCTCACACCGAATATCTGTTGAAGCCGGCGGACGGCGGGACCCGCTTTGACTACCGCAACGAGTTCCACGCGCCCCTCGGTCCCGTCGGTGCGCTCTTCAGCCGGGCCCTTGTCGGCGGCATCCCCCAGCGGGAGGCCAATCGGTCACTCTCGCAGCTGAAGGAACAGATCGAGCAGCGGAAGTGAGAAAGGGGTACTGTAAGGCGATTCCGTCCGAATGTGAGAATCCCTCATGTTGAAACGAGTGAAATGGAAGACAAAGTGACCGACTTCCTCGATGAGAAGCGCAAGGAGATCACGAGTCGGCTCGGGGAGCTGAAGCCGCTCGTCGACGAGTACCACCGGCTGGAGGCCGCCGCCGCAGCGCTCGCCGGCGTCGGGGGGTCGGCCGTCCGCAAAGCGAGGGCCGCCGTCCCGGGCAAAAAAGGCCCCGGCCGCCCGCGCGGCTCCGCCGCCAAATCGGCGACCGCGACCGCGACCAAAACGCGCAAAGCGGGCCGCCCTGCGAAACGTCGCGCCGGCCGCCGCAAAGGCAGCGGCACCCGCGCCGCGGAGGCCTTGGCTCTGGTGAAGGGTCAGCCCGGCATCACGATCCCGGAGCTCGCCGCGAAGATGGGCATCAAGCAGAACTACCTGTACCGAGTCCTGCCCGGGCTCGAGAAAGAAAAAAAGGTTACGAAGCAGGGCCGCGGCTGGCACCCCAAGTCCTAGTCTCCTGGCGGCTGGCGGGGTCCTCGGTCGCTCGCGTGCAAAGCACGCCACGCTCCCTGCGTCCTTGCCAGCCACCACGATCCGTCGGACTTACCTGGAGCTGAGCGACGAGACTTAAAAGGCAGAGGGCGCGGTGTCACCACCGCGCCCTCTTCGTTTGTACTCGCAAATCGACCTAGATCAGGCCCTGCTCCGGCACTCGCCGATCGGCCTGAATCAGGCCATGCTCCGGTACTCGCCGGATCGGCCGAGATCAGGCCCTGCTCCGGCACACGCCGATCGGCCTAGATCAGGCCCTGCTCGGCGACGGTGTCGCGCTCGGAGACGAGCTCCTCGACGGACGCGTCGATCTTGCCGCGCGAGAAGCCGTCGAGCTCGATGCCCTCGACGATCGTGTATTCGCCGCCCTCACAGGTGCACGGGAAGCCACAGATCAGGCCCTCGGGGATCTCATATGAGCCGTCCGAGGCGACGCCCATCGAGACCCATTCGCCGTTCGTCCCCTTGACCCAGTCGCTGACGTGGTCGATCGCCGCGCTGGCCGCGGACGCCGCCGAGGAAGCGCCGCGCGCCTCGATGATCGCCGCACCGCGTTTGCCGACGTTCGGTAGGAAGTCGTCCTCGATCCAGGCCTGATCGTCGACGGCGCCCGCGGCGAGCCGGCCACCCACCTTGGCGTGGAACAGGTCCGGGTACATCGTCGGCGAGTGGTTGCCCCAGACGCCCATCTCGGTCACCTCCGTGACGGGAACCTCGAGCTTGTCGGCGAGCTGCGCGACCGCCCGGTTGTGGTCGAGGCGCATCATCGACGTGAAGCGCTCGCGAGGGATGTCCGGCGCGTTGTTCATCGCGATCAGGCAGTTCGTGTTCGCGGGATTGCCGACCACCAGCACTTTCACGTCCGCGGCCGCATTGCCGTTCAGCGCCTTTCCCTGCGTGGTGAAGATCTTGCCGTTCTCCGCCAGCAGCTCTGCGCGCTCCATGCCCTTCGTGCGCGGCCGGGAGCCGACGAGCAGGGCGACGTTGCAGCCGTCGAAGCCTTCGTCGGGGTCGTCATGGAGGTCGAGCCCCGTGAGGAGCGGGAACGCGCAGTCCACGATCTCCATCGCGACCCCTTCCAGCGCGCCCATCGCCTGGGGGACCTCGAGCAGGCGCAGGTCCACGGGCTGTTGGGGCCCGAGCAGCTGGCCGCTGGCGATGCGGAACACGATGCTGTAGCCGATCTGGCCGGCGGCGCCGGTGACTGTCACACGTACGGGGTTGCTCACGGATTTGTCTCCTCGGATGTGGCGGTTGGCTTTCTCTCTTGCAAGGCCGTCATCTTCAGGCGGCCGCGATGCGCAGGTTCTCGTCGATCGAGGACAGGAACTCCTGGGTCGTCTGCCACTCCTGATCGGGCCCGACGAGGAGTGCGAGGTCCTTGGTCATCTTCCCGCCTTCGACGGTCTCGATGCAGACGCGCTCGAGCGTCTGTGCGAAGTCGCTCACCTCGGGCGTGCCGTCCATGCGGCCCCTCGCCGACAGGCCCCGCGTCCAGGCGAAGATCGAGGCGATCGGGTTGGTCGAGGTGGGCTTGCCCTGCTGGTGCTGGCGGTAGTGGCGGGTGACGGTGCCGTGCGCCGCCTCGGCCTCGACGGTCTTGCCGTCCGCGGTCGTGAGCACGCTCGTCATCAACCCCAGCGAGCCGAAGCCCTGGGCGATCGTGTCCGACTGCACGTCGCCGTCGTAGTTCTTGCAGGCCCAGACGTAGCCCCCCTCCCACTTCAAGGCCGCCGCGACCATGTCGTCGATCAGGCGGTGTTCATAGGTGATGCCGGCCTGCTCGAAGTCGGACTTGAACTCCCCCTCGTACACCTCGGCGAAGATGTCCTTGAAGCGCCCGTCGTAGTTTTTGAGGATCGTGTTCTTGGTCGACATGTAGACGGGGTAGCCACGGTCGAGTCCGTAGCGCAGCGAGGCCCTCGCGAAGTCCCTGATCGAGGCGTCGAGGTTGTACATCGACAGCGCCACGCCGCTGCCCGGGAAGTCGTAGACCTCGAGCTCGATCGGCTGCTCACCGCTCGCCGGCGTGAATGTCATCGTCAGCTTGCCCTCGCCGGGCACCACCAGGTCGGTGGCGCGGTACTGGTCACCGAAGGCGTGACGGCCGATCACGATCGGCTTCGTCCAGCGCGGCACCAGCCGCGGGATGTTGGAGATCACGATCGGCTCCCGGAAGATCACACCGCCGAGGATGTTGCGGATCGTGCCGTTGGGGGAGCGGTACATGGCCTTCAGGCCGAACTCCTCGACGCGCGCCTCGTCGGGAGTGATCGTTGCGCACTTCACGCCGACACCGAAGCGCTTGATCGCCTCGGCCGCTTCGACGGTGACCTGATCGTCGGTGGCATCGCGGTGCTCGATCCCGAGGTCGTAGTACTGCAGGTCGACGTCAAGGTAGGGGAGGATCAGCTGTTGCTTGATGAACTCCCAGATGATCCTCGTCATCTCGTCGCCGTCGAGCTCGACGACCGGGTTCTTCACCTTGATCTTCGCCATGTTCGGTCCTTGGTCTCCGTGCGGTCGGGGGCGGCGCGTGGCCGGCGCGGTCGGCCCGCGACGCAGGCCCTCCGGCGGCGCCGATGCTATCGACCGTTGGCGTGACGGCCGGGAATCGGCAGGTGCCATCTGCGACACTCCTTCGATGGCAACCCTCTCGCACGCCACGGGTGAGAGCGCCGCGCCGTGGCAGACCCACGAGGTCTTCAACCAGGCGCCGCCGCTTGAGGGCGTCGATGTCTTCTCGAGCAACCGCCCGCTGGTCGAGGCGACGCAACGGGAGGGCGCAGGCTGGGTGCTCGAGCGCGCCTCGGCACTGGGCCGCTTCGTCGGCGGCGCTCCCCAGCAGGAATGGGGGCGACTGGCCAACGAGAACAAGCCCGTCCTGCGGACCTTCGACCGCTACGGGCACCGCATCGACGAGGTCGAGTTCCACCCGGCTTGGCACCAGCTGATGACGATGGGCGTCGAGCACGAGCTCCACTCCCTTCCCTGGACGAGCTCGGAGCCCTACCCGCACACAGCCCGGGCGGCCTTGTACATGACCGCGATGCAGGCCGAGGCCGGCTTCTGCTGCCCGATCACGATGACCTTCGCCGTCGTCCCCGCGCTGCGCGGCCAGCCCGAGCTGGCCGCCGAGTGGGAGCCGCTCGTGACCGCCGACCACTACGACCCCCGTCTGATCCCCGCTGCGGAGAAGGGCTCTGCGATCGCCGGCATGGCGATGACCGAGAAGCAGGGCGGCTCGGACGTGCGTGCCAACACCACGGTCGCGAGGCCCCTGAACGGGGGTGGCGCCGGGGCCGAGTACGAGATCGTCGGGCACAAGTGGTTCTGCTCGGCGCCGATGTCGGACCTGTTCCTCGTGCTCGCACAGACCGACGACGGCCTGTCCTGCTTCTTGATGCCGCGGATCCTGCCGGACGGCGGCCGCAACGCCTTCCACATCCAGCGCCTCAAGGACAAGCTCGGCAACCACTCGAACGCCTCCTCCGAGGTCGAGTTCCACGGCGCCTGGGCGCGGATGGTCGGGGAGCCCGGCCGCGGCGTGCCGACGATCATCGAGATGGTCGGACACACCCGCCTGGACTGCGTGATCGGCTCGGCCGCCGGGATGCGCACGGGGGTCGTCAACGCGATCTGGCACACCGACCACCGCAGCGCCTTCGGCAAGCTGCTCTCAGACCAGCCCTTGATGCGCAACGTGCTCGCAGACCTCTGCGTGGAGTCCGAGGCGACGACCGCGCTGGCGATGCGCCTCGCCCGTGCTTACGACGAGGCCCGAGAGGACGCCGATGCCGGCGAGGACACGAGCGACGCGCAGCTCTTCAAGCGGCTCGCCACGGCGGTCGGCAAGTACTGGACCTGCAAGCGCGCCCCGAACCACGCCTTCGAGTCGCTCGAGTGCCTCGGCGGCGCCGGCTACGTGGAGGAGTCGGGGATGCCGCGTCTCTACCGCGAGGCGCCGCTGGCCTCGATCTGGGAGGGCTCCGGCAACGTGATGAGCCTCGATGTTCTGCGCGCGCTGACGCGGACGCCGCGCTCGCTGGAGGTGTTCCTCGCCGAGGTCGAGCAGGCCGCCGGCGGCGACCAGCGGCTGGACCGACGGGTGAGCGACCTCAAGAGCCAGTTCGCCGAACCCGAGACGCTGGAGCCCAGGGCGCGGCGGGTCGTGGAAAGCATGGCGCTGTGCCTGCAGGGCTCGTTGCTGGTCCGCCACGGCGACCCCGCGGTCGCGGACGCCTTCTGCGCTTCCCGGCTCGATGGCGACGGCGGCCTCGAGTACGGCACGCTGCCCGCCGGCGTCGACTACGAGGCGATCATCGCCCGCTCACGGCCGCAGCTCTGAGCACCGGCACCGAGCGGGCGGGGCGCCCCGGGACGCCTACCATCTAACTCATATGCGTCCCCGTCAGCGTCAGAACTTCCAGCTGGCGAACGTCTTCGGGATCAGGATCGGCGTCAGCCTCAGCTGGTTCTTCGTCCTCTTCTTCCTCATCTACTGGCTGGGAACCTCCTACTTCCCGCCGATCATCGAAGGCTCGAAGACGACTGCCTACCTGATCGCTGTGGCGGCCGCCGTCGGTTACTTCCTGTCTCTGATCCTCCACGAGCTCGGCCACGCGCTCGTCGCCCGGCGGCTCGGCATCGGCATCGCCGGCATCGATCTGTGGTTCTTCGGCGGCCTCTCGCAGATGCGCCGCGAGCCCGCCACGGCCGGCGAGGAGTTCAAGATCGCCGCCGCCGGACCGGCGGTGACGCTGCTGCTCCTGATCCTCTGCGCGGTGGCCGGTGTGACCCTGTCCTCCGGTCACCCCTTCACCGAATCGCTCACCAGCTCGAACTTCACGACCACGCCCGCCCTGGCGCTCGTCGGCTGGCTGACGTTCGTCAACGCAGCGCTGTTCATCTTCAACATCATCCCCGCCTTTCCGCTCGACGGAGGACGCATCGCCCGGGCCGTGATCTGGCGGCTGAGCGGCGATCGCAACCGGGCCACCCACGCGACCGGCCGGACCGGTCAGGGGCTCGCCGTGCTGCTGGGCCTCGCCGGGCTGATCAGCTTCTCGCGCAGCGGCTCGCTGTTCGACCTGTTCACACTCCTCCTGGCCTATTTCCTCTACCAGGCCGCCACCGTCGCCGTCGTCCAGGGCACGCTCGGGCGTCGTATCCAGAACGTCCGCGTCGCCGACATCATGGATCGCGAGCCCGTCACGATTCCCGCCGACGTGACGCTGCTCGACGCCCAGGAGCAGTTCTTCCTGCGCTACCACTGGCCGTGGTTCGTGGTCGTCGACCCGGCGCGCCACTTCCTCGGCGTGGTGCGCCAGCAGCGCGTCGAGGCGGAGATCGCCGCCGGGCGCCCGGCTCTCGAGGTGGTGGACGCCCTCGAGCAGGACCTGCCCGTGCGGATCGGCGAAGAGGCGCCGCTCGAATCGGTGCTCGGCGCGGAGGGCCTCGGCCGGCTCGGCGCGATGGTCGCCGTCGACGCCGACGGGGTGCTGCAGGGCGTGGTCACCCTCGCCCAGGTCCGCCGCGCCCTGGCGCCCACCGGATGACCCGGGCACCGAAGCGCGCTCGTTATAGAGTCTCGCCGCAGCTTCCCCCCACGACGAAGCACAAGGAGCCATGCCAGCACACGACGTCTTGATCATCGGGGCCGGCCTCGCCGGGCAGCGAGCCGCCCTGGCGGCCGCGCAGCAGGGGGCGAGCGTGGCGATCATGAGCAAGGTCCATCCGGTTCGCTCGCATTCCGTGGCCGCCGCGGGGGGCATCAACGCCGCGATCAGCGTCGATGACGACTGGCACTCGCACGCCTACGACACCGTCAAGGGCTCGGACTACCTCGGCGACCAGGATGCGATCGAAGTGATGTGCTCGGAAGCACCCCACGAGGTGCTCCACCTCGAGCACATCGGCGTCACCTTCCACCGCAACGACAAGGGCGAGATGGACCTGCGCGCGTTCGGCGGGGCCTCGGTGAAGCGCACCGCCTACGTCGCCGACATCACCGGTCAGGCGATGCTGCACGTGCTCTACGAGCAGCTGATGAAGCACCACGAGTCGGTCGAGCGCTTCGAGGAGTGGTTCACGACCTCGCTGCTCCTGGACGAGGCCGGCGTCTGCGCCGGAGCGATCGCCCGTGACGTCCGCAGCGGTCGCATGGAGGCCTTCACCGCCAAGAACGTGATCCTCGCCTGTGGCGGCGCCGGACAGGCCTACAAGCCCACCACCAACGGCCTGATCGTCACCGGCGACGGGATCGCGCTCGCCTACCGCGCCGGCGCACCGCTGATGGACATGGAGATGGTCCAGTACCACCCCACCTGCCTGGTCGAGACCGGGATCCTGATCACCGAGGGCGCGCGTGGCGAGGGAGCCCACCTCTTGAACAACAAAGGCGAACGCTTCATGGAGAAGGCGGCGCCGAACAAGATGGAGCTCGCCTCCCGCGATGTCGTCTCCCGCGCCGAGCAGATCGAGATCAACGAGGGTCGCGGTGTCGGCCCGAACGGCGCGGGGATCTTCCTCGACGTCACCGTCGTGCCGAAAAAGCGCACGCTGGAGGCGCTGCGGGAGATCGTCAACCTCGGGCGGGACTTCGCGGGCGTCGACATCACACGCGAACCGATCGTGATCCGCCCGGGCCAGCACTACATCATGGGTGGCGTCAAGACCGACGTCGACGGCCGCACGCCGATCGAGGGCCTCTACGCGGCCGGGGAGGTCGCCTGCGTGTCGGTCCACGGCGGCAACCGGCTCGGCGCCAACTCGCTGCTCGACACGCTCGTCTTCGGCCGCCGATCCGGTGAACACGCCGCCCACCGCGCCGCCACGATGGGTCCTCCCGAGATCGATCCCGGCCCCCAGCTGAGGCGCGACGAATCGACCTTGGAGGGGATCATCTCCCGCCCCCGCGACGGGCGCAGGGTCTCGGAGATCAAGAACGAGCTCGGCGAGACGATGAACAAATACGCCGCGGTGTTCCGTGACGAACAGGGCCTGCAGGGTGCCCTGGAGACGATTCGCCGGCTCAAAGAGGAGGCCTCAGGCGCCTGGATCGACGACCGGGGCACGGTCTTCAACCAGGACGTGCTCGGCGCCCTGGAGCTCGGCTTCATGGTCGACTGCGCCGAGGCGACGCTGATCGGGGCGATGGAGCGCAAGGAGTCACGCGGCGCCCAGTTCCGCACCGATTATCCGGAGCGCAACGACGGCGAGTGGCTGAAGCACATCGACATCACGCTCGCCGCGAACGGCCCGGAGATCAGCTACTCGCCTGTCACGATCACC
>DASWFM010000297.1:0-17745 GCA_036394235.1 Solirubrobacteraceae bacterium
AAGCTCCACTCACGCCGTGACCCGTCGCGGCGCAGCTCGACCAGGGCGAGCCGCTCCCGGGGATCGAAGCGGGCATCGTGCAGCAGCGCGGCCGCCCCGCGCAGCCACGGCGCGATGAACACGTTGCGGGCCGACTTCGACCAGCCGCTGGCGGCGGTACACCAGACCAGCTCGCCGGCGCGGGGGTCGAGCCAGTGCTCGGCCTGGAGCTGCTGGCCGTGCAGGTAGCGCTGGGCGTGGAGCACCCCCTTAGGCTCCCCCGCTGTGCCGCTCGTGAAGGTGATCAGGCAGGGGTCCTCTTCGAGCAGGTCGACGGGGGGCGGTGGCTCAGCCTCGTAGAGCGCCTCATCGGGCACGCTGAGGACGGGAACTGCGGTGGCGCCCAACTCGCCCAGATTGCGCTCGTCGGCGAGGATCAGGCTCGGCGCGGCCAGCTCGACGCGCAGCTGGAGGTCCTTGTCGCGCAGCTGCTCGGTGCAGGGCAGCACGACGGCGCCGAGGCGGAAGCAGGCGATCATGCTCAGCACCCACTCGGGTCGGTTGCCGATCACGGTCATCACGACGTCGCCGCGTTCCACGCCCCGGGCGGCCAGCGTGCCCGCCAGGCGCGCCGCACGGTCGGCCACCTCGCCGAAGCTCCACTCACGCCGTGACCCGTCGCGGCGCAGCTCGACCAGGGCGAGCCGCTCCGGCCCGGCGGCGTCGACTACTTCGGCGGCGAAGTTCATGGCGGCGTGATGGTAATCGCGCCGGGCCTCAACGCCGCAAAGCCGAGCACGGCGCCGCCGAAGCCCGAGAAGCGCCGAGCGCGCGCCGGTATGCTCACCGCACGGCCTGTCGCCCCGGCGGGGGCGCGGCCGGAAGCAGCCCTCGCGCCGCCTCAGGCGCGGAAAACCAAAGACCTGGAGCGCAGATCAACGTGGCCGTAGCCTCCCCGTACAGCGAGAAGACCGACGAGCAGCGCGCCATCACCGAGATGGTCCACCAGTTCGTCGACGAGCAGATCATCCCGAACGCCGAGCACTACGACAGCGAGGACTCCTTCCCGGAGCCGATCGTCGAGCAGATGAAGGAGCTGGGGCTGTTCGGTGTGACGATCCCCGAGGAGTACGGCGGCATGGGGCTGGACCTGACGACGTACGCGATGATCGTCGAGGAGCTCTCGCGCGGCTGGATCTCGATCTCGGGCGTCGTCAACACCCACTTCATCGGCTCCTACCTGCTGATGAACTTCGGCACCGAGGAGCAGAAGCAGAAGTACCTCCCGAAGATGGCGACCGGCGAGATCCGCGCCGCCTTCTCGCTCTCGGAGCCAGAGCTGGGCTCCGACGTGCAGGCGATCAAGACCTCCGCCCGCAAGCAGGACGACGGCACATGGGAGATCAACGGCCAGAAGATGTGGGTCACCAACGGACTGCTCTCCTCGCTCGTCTTCACGCTCGTCAAGACCGACCCGGACGCAGACCCCCGTTACAAGGGCATGACGTGCTTCATCTGCGAGAAAGAGCCCGGCGTCGAGACGAACAGCGGTGAGCTGGCCGGCTTGAATGTGCCTCCGAAGATCAAGAAGATGGGCTACAAGGGCGTCGAGTCCACGGAGCTCGTGTTCGACGGCTACCGCTGCCCTGCCGAGAACATCCTCGGCGGCGAAGCGGAGGGGCTGAACAAGGGCTTCGTCCAGATGATGGACGCGCTCGACCTGGGCCGCGTCAACGTGGCGGCGAGGGGCGTCGGGCTCGCCCAGCGCGCGCTCGAGCTGGCGCTGCGCTACTCCCAGGAGCGCAAGACGTTCGGCAAGCCGATCGCCGAGCATCAGGCGATCCAGTTCAAGCTCGCCGACATGGCCACCCAGGTAGACGCCGCCCGCCTGCTCGTTCGGCGCGCCGCGATCATGAAGGACGCGGGCGAGCGCTCGGACCTCGAGGCCGGGATGGCGAAGCTGTTCGCCTCCGAGGCGGGGCGCTTCTGTGCGGAGGAATGCTTGCGCATCCACGGCGGCTACGGCTACTCCAAGGAGTACGAGATCGAGCGCATCTACCGCGACGCGCCGCTGCTGCTGATCGGCGAGGGAACTTCTGAGATCCAGCGCATGGTGATCGGCCGGAAGCTCCTGCAGCGTCATAAGATCTGAGCGGCCGGCACCGGCGGGGCGGCTCACGAGAGAGGAGGTTTCGCGGATGGCCGATGACGCCAAGACCCTGATCGAAGTCGCCGTGCGCAGGTTCCTCGACGAGGTGCCGGCCCTCGCCCCGGTGAAGCTTGTCGTGGGCATCGAGCTCCGGGGAAGGGGGGACGTACAACAGTTCCGCCTGGAGATGCCCGACGTGAAGGTCACCCGCGGCCCCGCTGCCGACGCTCGCGTGCGCGTCGACATGCGGCGCGAGTTCTTCAACGTGATGGCGCGCGAAGCGAAGGTGCCCGACTGGATCGAGGCCTTCACCTACGGGCAGGCTAAGGCCTCCGGCCCGGACCAGATCATGAAGCTGATCGTCAACGTCGTCCAGCGCCAGCTCGAGCGCGAACGCACGCCGAAGGCCCGCCACCAGGCCTCCTGAGGAGCGGCCGCGGCTCCTCTAGCCGGGCTCGCTCAAGCCTTGCACGGCGTGGCGGATCGGCTCCTCGGCTGCCGCCGCCTCGCCGGCGCTCGGATCTTCCCTCGCGTCGCCTTCGCGGGAGCCCGTCGCTGCCGGTCCGCCGGGCGGCCGGCCTTCGGCGCGCCGCCCTCCGATCGAGAGGAACGCCTCGACCACCTTCGGATCGAACTGGCTGCCGGCCGTCGACCGTATCAGCGCCATGGCCTGGTCGACCGGCCAGGCGGACTTGTAGGGGCGGTCGTGGGTGAGGGCGTCGAATACGTCTGCGACCGTCACGATTCGCCCGACCAGCGGGATGTCGCTGCCGATGAGCCCCTGGGGATAGCCGCTGCCGTCCCACCACTCGTGATGGGATTCCGCGATCACGCCGGCGAGCTGCAGTGCGGGCGAGCGGCTGCCGAACAACAGCCGCGCGCCGAGGGTGGTGTGCGTCTGCATCATCTCCTGCTCCTCGGGGCTGAGCCGCCCGGGCTTCAGCAGCACCCGGTCGGGGATCGCGAGCTTGCCGATGTCGTGCAGTGGCGCCGCTTCTCGCAGCAGCACGAGGCTCTCCGCGCTGAGGCCCATGTGCTTGCCGATCTCGGCGGACATCGTGCCGACACGCTCGGTGTGCTGCGAGGTCTCATCGTCGCGGAACTCGCCGGCGATGGCCAGCAGCTGCAGGGTCTCGGCGCGGGCCTCCTCGAGATCTCGGGTGCGATCGTCGACCATTGCTTCGAGGCCCCTGGCCTCACTGCTGAGCTGTTGTTCGGCTCGGCGCTGCGATGAGATGTCATGGGCGGAGCCGTGGATGCGGCCGTCCACCGGCGAGGAGCGAGCGCTCCATTCGAGCCACAACGAGCCGCCCTCGAGCGTCTGGAAGCGGCTGCAGACCGTGATGCTGTCCCGCGAGCCATCCGCGAGCGAGAGGATCTCCGCGGCGGCCGCGTCGCGGTCCTGCTCGTGGATGAACTCGGTCAGTGAGCGGCCGCGCATCGCCTCGGCGGGATGGCCGAGACAGCGCTTCCAGGCGGGGTTGACCCTCACCAGGCGGCCGGTCTGATCGGCCGACCAGAGCAACTCGAGCGACTCCTCGAAGTAGCGCGAGAGCTCCGCCTCGGCGGCGCGGAGAGCTGCCCGGCGGCCATGTCCAGGACCGGCCAGGGGGACCCCAAAGGCCCGAGCTGAACCTCCCATAGAGATAACTTCGCCCTATGCGAGTTCGAATATTCGGCACAGAACGGCCCGCCGGACGGATGTACTAGGCGGGACATCGGTGCTCGCCCGTCGCGCGGGGGCGCACGTGTGCCGGCCTGCGGAGCGAGCGGGACGGGGGCGAGGTAGCCCGGAGCTAGTGGTAGGAGGTCAGCTGCTCGGCGAGGAACGCCAGCGATCCCAGCAGGAACAGGCACATCACGATCAGCGAGAAGTTTTCGTTCATCCGCGGTCTCCCTTCCGCCAAGCATAATGCCCCGGCGGCAGCCGGGAGGCTTCTAGACGAGGACGGCGCCTTCGTCGTAGAGCTTGATCACCTTGACGGCCCCGTCCGGGCTCGCGTCGAGGCAGAGCCTGCACAGCACGCACTCGTCGAGATTCGACTCGACCAGCTCGAGCCCGCCGCCTGAGTCCTGGGCGAAGATGTCGACGGGGCACGCCTCGGTGAGCCTGCGGGCCACCTCGGGATCGGCCGCGATCCCGTCGTCGACCTCGACGGCGATGAAGGTTCCATCGGCCCTCATGCGGAGACTCCGCTGCTGCGCTCTGAGATCTTCGCGCCGATCATCTCGGGAATGTCCTCGATGCGCTCGGCCACCGTGATGCCGGCCTGGGCGAGACGCGCGATCTTCTCCGAGGCCGTGTCCTCCTTGCCTTCGACGATCGTGCCCGCATGGCCGAAGCTCATGCCGGGCATCTCGTCCATGAAGCGCCCCGCCATGAAGGCGACGATCGGCAAACGCGAGTCGTGCTCGGTCACCCAGCCGGCGAGCTCGGCCTCCATGCGGCCGCCCGGCTCGGTGTAGATCACGATCCCCTCGGTCTGCTCATCGGCCTCGAACAAGGGCATCAACTCGGCGTAGCTCGAGCCGATGATCGCGTCGCCGCCGATCGAGACGGCCGTGGACTGGCCGAGCCCGGCGGCACTGAGTGTCGAGGACATCTCGGTGGTCATCCCGCCGGAGCGTGAGATCACGCCGATCGGTCCCGGCGTGTAGGCCTGGGCGGCGTTCTTCGCGGGGCCGCCGATGCCGCCCATCTTGATCACGTCGGGGACGATGATGCCGAGGCAGTTCGGCCCGATGATGCGTGCGCCGCGCAGCGCAGCGAGCTCGACCATCTCCGCGACGTCGCGCCGCGGGATTCGCTCGGTGACGATCACGACGAGCTTGACGCCGTTCTCGATCGCCTCGAAGACGGCGTCCTTGGTGAAGGCCGGGGGGACGGTGACGACCGAGCCGTCGATCTGCCCGCCATGGTTCTCGACGGCCTGGGCGACTGTGTCGAACACCGGCACGCCGTGGACCTCACGCCCGAGGCGACCGGGCGTGACGCCGCCGACGATCTTTGCGCCCGCGCCGTAGTCGAGGCACTCGCGGGTCAGGTTCACTGCCTCGCGGCCGGTTATGCCCTGCACGATGAAGGTGGTCTCGCTGGTGATCAGGATCGACATGGCCTAGCGGTGGTCGTGGTCGTCATGTGTCCGGGGGGCTGCCGTTGCTGCAATTTCGGTGCCCGATAGCCATGGGCTATACGCGGTGAATACCTTTGCTACCGCGGGAGCAAAAGCCCTCTTCCTCTTCCTCCTCCTCATCCTCTTCCTCATGCCCCTCACGCCGCCACTCCTTCGATCTTCTCGACGGCGCGGCGGGCGGCCTCGTTGAGGGACACCGAGCGGTCCGCGTACTCGACGCCGTAGCGATCGAGGATCTTGAAGCCCTCCTCCTCCCAGGCGCCGGGGATGCGGAAGATCGCAATCTTCTCGGCGGGGTCGAAGTCGAGCTCGAGGCACGCTTTGATCACGCCGCGGGCGACGATGTCGACGCGAGTGTTCGAGACGATCGACATCATCACCGCGATCTGCTCGACGCCGGGCTTCGAGAGCACGAGCTTGGCCAGGCCGCAGGCCTTCGCAACCGACGGGTTGCCGCCGATCTCGCAGTAGTTGGCGGGCTTGCCGCCGTGGGCGCGGACCGCGTCGAACAGCGTCAGCGACCCGCCTCCGGCTCCGATCACGAGGCCGAGGTTCCCGTCGAACTCCGTCACGTTCCCGGCCACGCCGCGGTGATCCTGCGCGTCGATACGCTCGCCGGCGAGCTCGAAAGGCGTCGGCTCGCGTGCCTGGCGCGTCTCCTCCGCGCCGACGCCGAGGTCGGCCAGCAGCTTTGCGTGCCGTCCGCGGGCCTCGTTCTCCATGTCCATGTGAGCGTCGAGGGCGACGAACGAGCCGTCTGCGAGGCGGCCGAGGGGGTTGATCTCCGCGAGCACCATGTCGTTCTTCACGAACAGACGGGCCAGGCGCGTCACGATCGGTACCAGCCGGTTCAGTGCCGGGCCGGTGACGCCGGACGCGCTGATCACCTCCTTGGCCTCGAACTCGGAGAAGGGGAGGATGTTCGAGAAGTGCCGCCGGCCGACCGCCTCGGGCTGCTCTTCGGCGACCTGCTCGATGTCGATGCCGCCGACGGGCGAGAAGATCATCACCGGGAGCTTGCGGATGCCGTCCCAGACGACGCCGGCGTAGTACTCCTGCTCGACCTCCGCCCTCGGGTCCACGAGCACGCCGCGCGGCATGTGCCCTCCGATCTCCAGGGCGAGGATCTCCCGGGCGTCGGCCTCCGCTTCCTCGGGGGTGTCGGCGAACTTCACGCCGCCGGCCTTCATCCGGCCCCCGGTCAGGACCTGGGACTTGATCACGGTGGGGCCGCCGATCCGCTCGGCGATCGCCTTCGCCTCACCGGGGTCCGTCGTGAAGCCGTAGTCCGTTACGGGGATCCCGGCCCGCTTGACGATCTCGCGGGCCTCGAACTCGAAGAATCTCATGCGGCGCGGAAGCCTATATGCAGCCGTGCCGCGGGCGCGGCGAGGTGGCCGGGGCGCAAATTGCTAGGCAGGGGCCGGCTGCAGTCCGTAGGCCTCCGCGAGCTCGGGGTCCTTGCGGGCGAGCATTTCGGCGAGGTTGACCATCACCTTGCACTGCTTCCAGGTGGCGTCGTCCTGCATCTTGCCGTCGATCATGTGGACGCCGCGGCCGTCGGGGATCGCCTCGATCACCTTTTTGGCGAAGGCGACCTCCTCCGGGTCGGGCGAGAAGACCCGCTTGGCGATCGCGATCTGAGAGGGGTGCAGCGACCAGGCGCCGACGCAGCCCAGCAGGAACGACGCCCGGAACTGGGTTTCGCAGCCGAGTTCGTCGGAGATGTCGCCGTAGGGACCGTAGAAGGGGAGCGCGCCGACGGCTGTGCAGGCGTCGACCATGCGGGCGATCGAGTAGTGCCAAGGGTCCTGCTGGTAGCTCGCCCGCGGGGCGTCCGGGTTCTCGGGATCGGGGTCGGCGATCGTGCGGTAACCGGGGTGGCCGCCGCCGACGCGAGTGGTCTTCATGCGGCGCGACGCAGCGAGATCTGCAGGGCCGAAGCTCATGCCCTGGATGCGAGGGGAGGCCGAGGCGATCTCCTCGAGGTTGGTCACCCCCTGGGAGGTCTCGAGCACGCAATGGATCAGGATCGGACGATCGAGGCCGGCGCGAGCCTCGAGCTGGGCGAGCAGCCGGTCGGCGTAGTGGATGTCCCAGGGCCCCTCGACCTTCGGGATCATCACCACCTCCAGCTTGTCGCCGATCTCGGTGACGAGTTCGGTCAGATCGTCGAGCACCCACGGCGAGGCGAGCTCGTTGACGCGGGTCCAGAGCGCCGTGTCGCCGAGGTCGATTTCGCGCCCGACCCTGATCAGCCCGGCGCGAGCGGCCTCCTTTTTGTCGACCGAGATGGCGTCCTCGAGATTGCCCAGCAGGATGTCCACCTTGGGCGCCAGATCCGCCGTCTTTTCGACCATTTTCGGGTTCGAGAAGTCCATGAAGTGGATCATCCGGGAGGGCTTGAAGGGGATCTCCAAGATCGGCTCCGGGGCGTCGATCGCGAGAGGCTTGAAGAAATCTCGGGGGCTGCGCAAGTGGTCTCCTCGTTCTGGCCAGCGTGCGGCGATTTCGGGTTCTTGGCTTTAAGGAAAGTATCGGTGATGGGCCGTGGACCCCGTCTGCTGGGCCCGCCGCTCGTCGTAGTCGGGGCCGGGCGGCGAGGGCCGCGGTGTGGCCTCCCACTAGAGTTCGCAGCGCCCAAGAACCCAGAGGAGACCCGCGAGAAACATGAGCGAGACCCATTCCGTCGAGACCGAGCAGGCCGCCCGCGAGGCGAGCGGCGCGCACCCCTATGGCCGCTACCTGGAGGAGTTCGAGGTCGGCGACGTCTACAAGCACTGGCCTGCGAAGACCGTGACCGAGGCCGACGACCACCTGTTCTGCCTGATCACGATGAACCACCACCCGCTGCACATCAACGACGTCTACGCGGCGAAATCCCAGCAGGGGCGGAACGTCGTCGTCGGCCCGCTCGTGTACTCGCTGGCCCTCGGCATGTCGGTCAGCGATGTGAGCGGCAAGGCGATCGCCAATCTCGCGACCGAAGAGCTCAAGCATCCCGCGCCGGTCTTCCACGGCGACACGCTGTTCTGCGAGTCAGAGGTGCTCGAGAAGAAGGAGTCTCGCTCCAAGCCGGACCGCGGCACGGTCAGGGTCCACACGCGCGTGCTCAACCAGGACGGGGTCCTGGTGGCGGAGTTCAAGCGCCTCGTGCTGGTGCCCCGCAGGAGCCCGGGCACCGAGCCGCCGGAGGGAAATGTCGAGTAGAAAAGGCTTACGGTACCCTTCGGAGGCACGCGCCCGGAGGGCGTTTTCTGTTTGCCGGAGCCGTTCCTGCCCGGCTTAGGGAGACGTACGGCGCGAGTCGACGATGACCGCGAATGCAAGGAGTCGCCAGTTCCCTATGAACACCACCGTTCCCGCACCGACCACGAACAAGCGTTTGCTGGCCTGGGTCGAGGAGGTGGCGGCGATGACCGAACCGGACGCAGTCCATTGGTGCGACGGGACCGCAGAGGAGTACGACGCGCTGTGCCATCAGATGGTCGAAGCGGGGACTTTCGAGCGCCTCTCCGACGCCAAGCGTCCGAACTCGTACCTCGCGCTCTCGGATCCGGGCGACGTGGCGCGGGTCGAGGACCGGACCTTCATCTGCTCGGCGACCGAGCAGGAAGCCGGTCCCACCAACAACTGGCGCGATCCGGGGGAGATGCGCGAGACGCTGACTGAGCTGTTCAGCGGCTCGATGCGAGGCCGCACGATGTACGTCGTGCCGTTCTCGATGGGCCCGCTCGGCTCCGACAAGAGCTATGTCGGCGTGCAGCTCACGGACTCGCCCTACGTGGCCGTTTCGATGCGGATCATGACGAGGATGGGACAGGCAGCGCTCGATGCGCTGGGCGACGGCAACTTCGTGCCCTGCCTGCACTCCGTCGGCATGCCGCTGGCCGCGGGCGCAGAGGACGTGCCGTGGCCGTGCAACGCCGAGAACAAGTACATCGTCCACTTCACCGAGACGCGCGAGATCTGGTCCTTCGGGTCCGGCTATGGGGGCAACGCGCTGCTCGGCAAGAAGTGCTTCGCCCTGCGGATCGCCTCTGTGATGGCCCGCGACGAGGGCTGGATGGCCGAGCACATGCTGATCCTCAAGCTGACCTCCCCCGAGGGCGAGGTCAAGTACGTGACCGGCGCCTTCCCGAGCGCCTGCGGCAAGACCAACCTGGCGATGCTGATCCCGACGCTCGAGGGCTGGAAGGTAGAGACGATCGGCGACGACATCGCCTGGATGAAGTTCGGCGACGACGGTCGCCTCTACGCGATCAACCCCGAGGCGGGTTTCTTCGGGGTCGCTCCCGGCACCGGAGACGACACCAACCCGAACGCGATCAAGACGATTGCCAAGAACTCAATCTTCACGAACTGCGCGAAAACCGACGGCGGCGACGTGTGGTGGGAGGGGATGACGGAGGACATCCCCGCGCACCTGATCGACTGGCACGGCAACGACTGGACGCCCGACTCCGATGCCTCGGCGGCGCATCCGAACGCGCGCTTCACGACCCCCGCTGCACAGGACCCCGCGATCGCGCCCGAGTGGGAGGACCCGGCCGGCGTGCCGATCGACGCGATGCTGTTCGGCGGCCGGCGCTCCACGGTCGTGCCGCTCGTGACAGAGGCGTTCGACTGGGAGCACGGCGTGTTCCTCGGTTCGGTGATGAGCTCCGAGAAGACCGCGGCGGCGGCCGGAACGGTTGGTGAACTGCGCTTCGACCCGTTCGCGATGCTGCCCTTCTGCGGCTATGACATGGCCGAGTACTTCGACCACTGGCTCGAGATCGGCCGCACCAACGGCGCGAAGCTCCCCAAGATCTTCTACGTGAACTGGTTCCGCAAGGACGAGCACGGCCGCTTCCTGTGGCCGGGCTACGGCGAGAACTCCCGCGTCCTGGCCTGGGTGTTCGCGCGGTGCGCCGGCCACGGCGCCGTCCGTGAGACCGCGATCGGGCTGATGCCGGCGGCGGGGGCGGAGGGCCTCGACACGCGCGGCCTCGAGATCTCCGACAGCGCCGTCGAGGATCTGCTGCGGGTGGATGTCGAGGGCTGGCGCGGCCAGCTGCCGCAGATCCACCAGCACTTCGCAAAGTTCGGGAACCTTCCCGGCGAGCTCTCCGCGCAGCTCGAGGCGCTCGAAGAGCGCCTCGGTTAACGGCTGAGCGGCGCCGTCCCCCACCGCGGCGCTTGTGGCCGGTCCCCCGGTGCCGCCTCCGCGTCTTCCCGGCGCGCTTCGCATGCTCCCGCCGCGCCGGGGGGGCGCCGCACCCCCCGCGCGGCGCCCCCACCTGTGAGCGCGCCATTCCCCCGCGCGCGCTCGGGCTTTACCAGAACTTGGCCGAGATCGAGAACGTGCCGGCGCTGGCGGCGTTTTCGAAGACGTCTTTGACTGCCGGGTTGACGGTGCCCGTCACGGTGCCGGCAGCGCCTGCGATCGGTTCGCCGGATATTTTGGCCCCGACCGTGACTTTGGCCGTGTTGCCGCTCACCGACGCGGTCTCGTTGAATTCGGATGTCGTCTGTTTTGCCTGGTAGCCGGCGGTGACGCCGGTGCTCCAGCCTTCCGTGCCGCCGGTGATTCCGGTGACGGCGATCGTCGCGGGTGAACCTGTGCCGGTTTTCTTCTGCACGATCGTCCCGCTGGTGGGGATGCTCGACGCGTTGAGCTGGTCGCTGAACGTCAGCGTCAGCGTGTCGCCGGCTTCCAGGATCGCGTTCCCGTTGGTGCTGGAGATCGCCGTCAGCGCCGGGCCGGAGGTGTTGACCTTGACCGGTCCGGACGGGCCGTAGGTCGTCGCGTTTCCGACGTTGTCGGCCACCTTGTACTCGTACTCGTAGCACTTGCCGGTCACGACCGTGGCGTCAGTCGCCGGCGAGCTGGGACCGGCCGAACCGACTTTGGCGAAGCTGCCGAACGAGCCGCACGAGTCGCTCGAGCCGGTGTACGTCGCTTCCGCGCGAAGAAGTTCACTCGAGGCCGTGTTGATACCGGACCCGGAGTCCGTGCCGGCGCTGAAGGTCACCGCGACCGAGCCCGTTTTCACGCGTTCCGGGACGCTCACCGAGCCGCCGCTGGGCGCGGTCGTGTCGGGCGTGACCGTGAACGCGCTGGAGTTGGTGCTCGTGAGGCCGAAGCCGTTGGTCGCGGTGGCGCTCTGCGCACCGGACGCGCCGACCGCGCCCGTCCACTTGTATTTCGTTTCAAACGGCGAGCTGAGCGTGCCACCGCCTTCGGAGAAGCCCGTCAGGGACGGCAGCGCGATCGAGGTGACGCCGGTCTGCGCATCGCTCGAGGAGCCGGCGGCTTTGAACGAGCCTTCCTTGCCGGCCTGCGGATTGATGAAGACCGTGGTGCCGCTGATGAACGTGCTGCCGGTGGGGGCCGACAGGGTGACGGTCGGGGAGCTCGGCCCGGTCGTGTCGACCTTGACCGTCGTCTTGACGGACGCCGCGTTGCCGACGTTGTCGGTGCCGGTCAGCGTGTAGAGGTAGCAGAAGCCCGTTTCGATCGCCGGGTTGCTCGTGCCGCTGATCGTCGTCGCGCTCGTGTATTTCCCGCCGGAGCCCGGCGCCCCACAGGTGTTGCCGGTCAACGTCTCGGACTGGATCGTCAGCGTCGAGGAGGCGAGGCCGGACTGGCTGGGGCCCTGGGTCTCGGAGAAATCGGTGCGCGAGCCGATCGCGAAGCCCGTTTCCGTGCTCGTGCTCGTGCTGCCGCCGGCTGTGGCCGCAGTGCCGTTGACGCTCAGCGCGCCGCCCGTGGGCGCAGCTGCGTCGGCGATGAAGCTGAGCGAAGTGCCGTTGCTCGCGTTGCCGGCGATGTCGCTCGAGGTGAACGAGGCTTCGGCTCCGGACGGCGTGCCGGCGCCGGCGGTCCACGAGTAGGTGCTGGAGGCGTAGGGGCCACCGGCGGGCGTCGTGACGGTCTGGGCGGCGTGCGTCCAGTTCGAAGCGCTCACGAGCGGGAACGTCGCGGAAGCCGGTCCGGAGCCCGAGTCGCCGACGGAGTCGACGAGCGTGAACGAGCCGGCCGCGGCGCTGCCGAAGTACAGCGTGCTGCCGCTCAGCAGGGCGTGGCTTGGCGAGGCGCCCAGTGACAGCGCGTCAGTCGGTCGGGTCGTGTCGACTTTCACCGTCGTGCTCGTGTTGGCAGTCTCGGTGTTTCCTGCGTTGTCGACGGACCAGTAGCTGACCGCGTGCTGGCCCTCGGGAACGGAGACGGCGCTGCCCGTATAGGTCTGTTCGCTGCCGCTGTCGATCCGGTAGTGCGTGCTCGCGACGCCCGAGCTCGCATCGGATGCGCCCAGCGTGAACGTCGGCGAAGTGCTGTACCAGCCGTTCGACCCGTTGGGTGAGACGGGATTGAGCGTGATCGTCGTGGCGGGATTGACGTTGTCGAGCTTCACGTGAGCGGTTTTGTGGCCCTCTTCGTTCCCTGCTTTGTCGGACGACCAGTAGGTGACGGTGTGGTCACCCTGGGTGCTGATCGTGACTTCGCCGGAGTAGGTGTGTTGTGAGCCTCCATCGATCGCGTACACCGTTTCAGCCACGCCGGAGCCGGAGTCGCTCGCGCCCAGCGTGAAGCCGACGCTGGCGCGCGTGAACCAGCTGTTCGAGCCTTCCGGCGACGCCGGCGAGGTGGCCAGCGTCGTGGTCGGCGGAGTGATGTCGCCGACGACCGTCACGGAGCTCGAATGACTGCTCTCGGCGGTCCAGCTGTGGTACACGGCGACGACCGTGTAGGTGTAGGTCCCGTCGGCGACGCTCGAATCGGTGCAGCTCGTCTGGTTGACCGGCGAGGCTGCCGAGCCGCAGGTGCCGCCTGCGACGCTCGGGGTCGAGCCGCTCCAGCGCCTGACGTAGTACCCGGTGGGCAGGAGCCCGTTGATCGCTTCCGAGGCCGTCCACGACACGGACACCGCCGAGCTGTTTGCCTGGGGGGAGGCCGCCACCCCGGTGGGCGCGGCGAGCGTGCCGACGCTGCCGCTGGCGCTACCGCTACCCGAGGCGACCCAGAAGGCCAGGGCGACGCCGCCGGCGGCAAACGCCACGACTGTGATCGCGGCAGCTGCGCGCCGACCGGAGAAGATGCGAATCAGCCGGCTCATGAGTGCGCGCTCCCGCTGTAGTTGAAGGTGAACGACGCGCCCTTGCACGCGTCCTGATTGGTCGTCAGATCCCTCATCAGCACTTCGGGCGCGTGTGTGCTGCCGCTGGGCAGCGTCAGCTGGCCTTCGGCGGGAACACTCACGGTGTTCGTGGATGAGATGTCGGACTGCGTGAGCGTGAGGTTCGACGGCCCGTCGCAGCCCGCTTTGCTGCTGCCGGGTGCGACTTGGACCCCCAGGGCGGTGACTGTGATCGGCACTTTGTTCGGGTTGTGGATGGTCACCGACAGAGCGCGGGTCACGCCTGGTGCCAGAGGTTCGCTTGCGTCACCGCTGACCGTGAACGGTTTGCCTTCGCTCGTCGCTTTGACGACCGTCCACGAGTAGCCGGCCACCGGGCTGAGGTTGCCGGCGCCGTCCTTCGCCCGGACCTGGAAGACATGTGTCGCTTTGCTGTTCGACGCGTAGGTGAGCGGGCTCGTGCAGGCTTTGAAGTTCGCGCTGTCCCGGCGGCATTCGAGCGTCACACCCGACTCGGCGTCCGTGAACGTAAAGGTCGCGCTTGTCGCCGTCGTCGTAGTTTCCGGCCCTGAAGTGATCGACGGCTGAGGCGGCGCTTTGGTGTCGACGGTGAAGGTCGAGGCCAGCGGTGCCGTCGTGTTGCCGGCGCCGTCGGTGCCGCGCACGTGCACCGTGTACTGCCCGTCCTGCGGCAACGGCAGTTTGTAGCTCCATTCGCTCTTGGCGCCGGGGCTGGCGCCGCTCACGAGCGTGGCCGCCTGGTAGGTCTCCGTGGAGCTGTTGTAGGAGCTTCCGCCCCACCACTGCCCGTTTTCGGCGCGGATCGAGACCACGACCTGGGTGACACCCGACCGATCCTTGGCGGTGCCACACAGGCCCGCCTGCCCCGGGCATCCCTGCCCCCAGGCACCGGCGCCGAGCAGGACGCCATTGGGCGGGCCCACGAGCGCAACCGCCGGTGGGGTCGTGTCGACCGTCCACGACACGGTGGTCCCGGCGCTCGTCTTCGAGCCCGCTGCCGCGCGAACTCTGAAGGTGTGCTTTTCCTCGGCCAGTGGGCCGTGGTATGTGACCGAGCCCGCCGGACAGACTTCGTATGCAGCGCTGTCGAGCTGGCACTGGAAGGTGACGCCAGGCTGGGAGTCGGTGTAGGTGAAGGTCGCTGAGGTCTGCGACGTCGGGTCATGGGGCTGGGAGGTGATCACCGGTGCCGGCGGTGCTGGCGGCTGCGACGCGCCCGTCGCGCCGAGGGCGATCCCGGCCAGGAGCACCGTGCTGAGTGAGACGAGCGCCGCGATCGGACGGCGGGGGAGGGGACGCCGGCTGTCGCCGCCACGTCCCTTCGAAGATCTGTGAATGAGCCGTCGCATCTCGTGTCGCCTTCTCTTTGTGGGTATCCGTGCGGGTTCAGGCGGGTGCAGCTGCAAGCGATGAAAGGAGGGGCGCCGGACGCCCCTCCTTTCGGCTTGCTGCTGCTAGCTGGTAAGAGTCAGCGTGATCGTGGCTTCCTTGCAGGCGTCCTGGTTTACCGCGGTGTCGGTCATCGTGATCGAGCCGTTTTTGGCCAGTGCGACGCCTTCCGTTTTGGCGGCGATCACCTGGTTCTCGGCGGTGTCGGCGATCGTGAAGTCCGACGCTTTGCAGCCGGCATTCGCGTGGGTTTCATCGATCGAAACGACGGCGTGGACGGTGCCGACTTCCTCGCTCGATTTGTTGGTGTTGTCCGCCGTGAACGTCACGGCCGATTCGCCGCCCGGTGTGAGTTCGCTGGTGATGGTGCCGTGCAACGCCAGCGTGCCGCCGCTCGCGGCGACCGAGCCGGTGCCGGAGCCCGAGCCCGTGGTCGTCCAGAATGCGAACGCCATGCCGGCGAGCGCCAGGACGGCGACGACGCTGAGCGCCGCCACGTTGCGCTTCTTCTTCAGTGCCTTGCGGAACATAGAGAGCAACTCCTCCTGAGTTGTTTTCAAATTGGAGCGAGTTGCTCCATGTCGGGGGCATGGTGAAGCGGCGCATGCGACCCGTCGCCCCACCTTCGGCTAGAGCTGCCTAGACGTTCCGCTAGGAGCGCCCGCGGGCGCTGGCCGAGGCGCCCCCCCGGAGGGCAGGCACCGCCCCGTTCACAGCCCGGTTACCTTGCGATCTAGACCAAAGGCCAGTACTCACGCGCAGCCGCAACCGCCAAGATCTCCCCGAGCGCGGATCGTGCGCCGCAAGCGATGAGCACCGACCCCGACATCCACGAACCCCAACCTCGGTTCTCCGGCCAGGACAGCGCCGCGCCGGAGGTGTCGGCGCCGCGCGCAGTGGTGCGACTACTGCCGATCGCCGTGCTGGTGCTGTCGGCCGATCGGTACTTCCGGGCTGCCGCGACGATGTTGCTGAGCCGCCGCGGCTGCTCGGTGCTGAGCGCCGCGGATGAGCGCGAAGCGCTCGAGGGGGCCCGCCGGCACCCCGTCGACGTGCTCGTCGTCGAGCTGGATCGGTCGGCCGGTGAGGAGCTCGGGCGCGAGCGAACCTTGGCCGAGCGAATCGACGCCGTCGCGGCGGCGGCGGGACGTCGCGTCGCGGCGGTCGCTATCGTCGTTGTCGCCGAGGCGTCGGGACTCGACGAGGTTGATGCAGATGACGGAACGTCGCATCCAGCTCTCGACAAGTGGGGCCCCTTCGGGGAGCTCTACGAGGCGATCGCCGATCGCGACCGCGCCCGGCGCCTGCAGCACGCCACCGGCCAGGCGTGGCCAGACTCCGTGCGCCGGCCCGGCGCCGTTTGAGTCACCGCGCAACGTTGCCGATAGACGAGGAGACCGCCACGGGGCTGGCACGGCCGCGCCCGCGCGGTCCACGCGATGAGACGATCATGCACCCAGCCGCAGGCGCTCGACTCCATAACCGCGGTGTTCGCCGCGCGAGGCCTGCTCGAGACGCCGCATGGTCACGCCGCCGTGCGCGGCGCACAGGAGCGGGCGACGCTTGCGCTGAGCGCCTACGCGGCGACGCCCTCCTCCAGCGAGCTGATCCTTGCGCCGTTCGCCGCGGCTCTGCTTGTTGAGCTCCTTGCCGAGGCCGATCCGGGCCCCGAGGAGCTGCGCCTGCTGGCCGGCGAGCTCGCCGAGGCGGGCGTCGCCTCCCTGGCGCTGTTCCGGGAGGCGCTGCGGGCACCGGCCGTGCAGGAGCTCACTCCGGCAGGCGCTCGACGGCTCGCGCTGTCGGCGCTGATCGCGTGCGCGCCGCTGCGTCACGTCTCGGTGTGGTCGACGGATGGCGTCGGACGGATCGCATGCTCCGCGCAGTTCGGCCTTGGTTCGAGCTCCACGGCTGCCGCCCGCCTCGCACGCGCCACGATCGCCGGCGAGTCGCCGCCCGAACCGCCGGTGGGCGAGATGCGAGCGGTCCCGATCATCCGCGCCGGACAGCCGGTTGGCGCCCTCGTGGCCCGCACGCGCCGGGGCGCCGGCGACTCAGCGCACACCTTCCTGGTCGAGGCGCAAGCGCCGCTGGCCATGCTGGCCGAGCGCGAGGCTCTGCTGGCGAGCAATGCCGCCAGCGAGCGGATGCTGCTGCAGGCCAGCGAGCGTCGTCTCACAAGGCTGGGCTACGACCTGCATGACGGGCCGCTCCAGGAGCTGCTGCTGGTCGGCGAGGATCTCGCGCTGTTTCGCCGTCAGCTCGCGGTGGTGCTCGAGGGACGACGAGGCAAGGAGCTGCTCGGCGGCCGCCTCGACGATCTCGACGCACGGCTGATCGCACTTGAGCGGGGCCTGCGGGGGATCTCCTCCTCGGTCCACTCCGACGTGCTGGTGACGCGTCCGTTCCGCGATGCCCTCCGCGATCTCTTCGAGCCCTTTACGTCACGCAGCGGCATCCGGCCGACGCTGCACTGCCACGGCGATCTCGAGTCGATCTCGACATCGCAGCGACTCGCCGTGCTGAGCGTCGTCGGCGAGGCGCTCAACAACGTGCGGGAGCACGGCGAGGCGACGGCGGTCAGCGTCGCGATCGCGCTCGATCGAGACGGGCTGAAGGTGAAGGTGCGCGACGACGGGCGCGGCTTCGACGTCGAGCGCGAGTTGCTGCGGGCGGCCCGCAGCGGTCACATGGGCCTTGCGGGCATGCACGAGCGGGTCAGGCTGCTGGACGGCCACTGCCGCGTCGACAGCCGCCCGGGAGGTCCTACCGAGGTCACACTGGCGCTTCCGCGCTGGCGCGGCCTGGCTGCGGGGGCCGGCGCGGCCGGCAACGCGAGTGGCTCCGCGCGGCGGGGCTGAAGCTCAGTCGCGCCCGGCGAGGAGACCGTGCTCGTAGGCATAGCGGACTGCGCCGCTGCGGTTTGACACGCCGAGCTTGCGATAGATGTTGG
>DASWFM010000298.1:0-4987 GCA_036394235.1 Solirubrobacteraceae bacterium
CTCGAGGATGTTCAGCGATCGCTTCTGGTCCCGCTTCTCGACTTCGTTGGGCGCCCCGGGGCTGCGGCTCACGGGCAGGATGAACATCCCCGTCTATCGGGCCACACGCGGGCGCGTGTGGGGCAAAGTCGGCAAGGCGCCCGTCCTGCTGCTCACCTCGACGGGCCGGCGTTCCGCACAGCCGCGCACCGCTCCGGTCGTGTATCTCGCCGACGGCGAGAACGTCGTCGTGATCGGCTCGAACGCGGGCAACAAGAACGAGCCTGGCTGGTCGTTCAACCTCAAGGCGAACCCCGACGCACACGTCGAGCTGGGCGCTCGGCACCGTGACGTGCGAGCGCGGGTCGCCGACGGCTCCGAGCGCGAACGACTGTGGAAGGCGATGAACGTCCAGTACGCGGGCTTCGACGACTACGAGGAGCGCACCTCCCGCGACATCGCCGTCTTCGTGCTCGAGCCGCGCTAGCCTGGCTCTATGAGCATATTTGGCAGGAACAAGACAAATTTGGTCGACCCGGGCGAGGCTTTGCTTGGCCGCGAGCAGTCGATCAGGGTGCCCGAGCGCCACGCCGTCCTCGGCACGCCGCTGCAACCCCCTTTCCCTGCGGGGATCGAGACGGCGGTCTTCGGGATGGGGTGCTTCTGGGGCGCCGAGCAGATCTTCTGGCAGCTCCCCGGTGTCTACACGACCGCGGTCGGATACGCGGGCGGCTCGACGCCGAACCCGTCCTACGAGGAAGTCTGCAGCGCCCGCACCGGCCACACCGAGGCGGTGCTCGTCGCATACGACCCCACCAAGATCAGCTACGAGGAGCTGCTCCGCCACTTCTGGGAGGGCCACGACCCCACCCAGGGCATGCGCCAGGGCAACGACGTCGGTACTCAGTACCGCTCCGCGATCTACTGGACCGACGAGGCCCAGCGCAAGTCCGCCGAAGCGAGCCGCGACGCCTACGCGGAGAAGCTGAAGGCCGAGGGCTACGGCGAGATCACGACCGAGATCGCCAAGGCCGGGCCTTTCTACTACGCCGAGGACTACCACCAGCAGTACCTGCAGAAGAACCCCGGCGGGTATTGTCCGAACCACTCGACGGGCGTGTCCTGCCCGGTCGGCGTCGGTGTCCCGGCGCGGGGCGCAACGAGCTAGCGAGGACACACCAGCGGCCCCGCCGGGGAGGGCGAGGCCGCTGACTGTCCACCGTTCCGCTGCCCTGCACGCCCCAGTTGGGGGCGGGACGCGCAGGCCAACGCTTGTTTCTGGCGCCCTCTGCTAGGCGCCAGCCCCCGCCGGCGCTGCCGTGCCGGGCTGCCACGCCGGAGCGTGGGGCCCGCCGAGCGTCGGCACATCCGAGGGGTACACCTCGTTGCCGTGGATCGCGTGATCGCCGATCTCCAGCTCCTCGTCGGATAGGCGAAGTGGCAGGAAGATCCCAACCACCTTCAGCAGGATGAACGTCACGATCCCGCTGAACACGATCACCCACAGGCCGGCCTCGGCCTGCCACCGCAGCAGCGTCCAACTGCCGCCGTGGAAGAGGCTTTCCTTCCCCGGCAGGTTCGCCGCGCCGCCGACGCCGATGTACTCGATCAGCTTTGGATTGGCGAAGACCCCGACCAGCAGGCCTCCGGTCAACCCGGCGATCCCATGCGTATAGACCACCCCCAACGTGTCGTCCACGTTTCTGAACACGGGCGCTCGGCTCAGGAACCTGATCGCCATCCACACGATCGTGGAGGCGATGAGGCCAACCCAGAGCGCCCCCCAGCCGGTCACGAACCCGGCGCTTGGCGTGATCGCCACGAGCCCCGTGATCATGCCGTTGACCGACCCGATCAGCGACGGCTTGTCCTTGAACGCGTAGTCCCAACCGATCCACACCAGCATCGCCACGGCCGTGCACAGGTTCGTGTTGATCACAGCCGCAGACGCGTTGGCGCCGGCGTAATAGGAGTCTCCACCGTTGAACCCGTTCCAGCCCAGCCAAAGCAAACCTGCTCCGGCCGCGACCATCAAGAGGTTGTTGGGTGCGTCGACCTCGCGATCTCGCTGCAAGCGTGGACCGATCACGGCCGCCGCCACGAAGCCCGACACGCCGGCTGCGAGGTGGATGACGTAACCGCCGGAGTAATCCAGCGCGCCATGCGCCGCCCAGAAGCCACCGCCCCAGATCAGGAACGCGTTGACGGTGTAGACGAACGTGATCCAGAGGAGCACGAAGGGAATCCACGCCTTGAAGCTGATCCGCCCCAGCACCGAGCCCAGCATCAGGATCGGCGTGATCGCGGCGAACACGAACTGGAAATAGACCAGTGACGCCTCAGGGAAGTGGAACGGCGGTCCTTCCGTGATCGACGGAATGATCGCCTGACCCTCCTCGGCCCCAGCGGACAGCACGGTCCCCGACTTGCCCCAGAAGGTGTCGAAGAACCCTTTTCCGTGGCCGATCGGGGAGCCGAAGCCCATCTTGAACCCCCAACCCACCCACGCTACGAGGACCAGCGAGAACGCCACGAACGTGAGCATCATGCTGTTCACCGACCAGCGCTTCTGCATGACACCGCCGTACAGAACCGCCAGGCCGGGCAAGCTCATCAGCCCGACGAACGTCGCGGCGGTCATCTGCCACGCGTTGTCACCGGCGACTAGCCAGTGAGGGTATGCATTCCAGGTCCCCATATGCCTCCGTTTCCTACGCTTTGGTGGACGGGCGCCAAGGACCACGGGGTACGCGGACCGGGCACCGATGACAGTCCCCGGTATGAAATCCGCAGCCTTAGGCTCCGGCTAGGGCCATCCTGGCCAACACTTCTGCTCGCCCTTTCGACAAATGTCTAGACGCGGGCGGGAGGCACGCTGCAGCGGGCGAAAGGACTATTCGGGGTTGCGAAATGCGAACCCGGCGCGTTCGCAGGCGAGTTGCATCTCGTGGCGCAGGCCTCTATAGGCGCCGGAGGCACAGATCCTCTGTGCCTCGGCCCCGCAGCCTTTGACCTCGGCCGCGCCAAGCGTGCTGGGGAACTCCAAGTCGATGCAGTCGGCGCGCGCCGGCGCGCCGCTGGAGAGGCCGTACGCGGCGAGCGCGATCGCCGCCGCCGCCACGATCGCGAGCACGATGCCGACGATCGTCTTCTCGCGCCTGCCCCAGCGCAGCGGCTCGCGCAGGCGCCGCGCCTGATCTTGCATCACCATCCGCCCGAAGGCTAGCTGGCTGCGGGTGCGTCCTGTGCAGCCGCCGGCGGCTCAGCGCGCCCGGACGGCGCCTCGGCGCCCTCGGGCGCGAAGTCCAGGGCAGCCGAGTTGATGCAGTAACGCTGACCGGTCGGCCCCGGCCCATCGTCGAAGACGTGCCCGAGGTGACCGCCACAGGTTCGGCACAGCACCTCGGTGCGGCGCATGAACAGGCCGTTGTCGGGCCGCAGCACGACCGCTTCCGCGATCGAGGGCTCGGTGAAGCTGGGCCAGCCGGTTCCCGAGTCGAACTTGGTGTCCGCCCCGAACAGCGTCGCCCCACAGGCGGCGCAGCGGTAGTCGCCCGCCTCCTTGTTGTAGACGTACTCGCCGGTGAAGGGCGCCTCGGTGCCGGCCCGGCGCAGCACCTCGTACTGCTCCGGAGTCAGCTGCTCGCGCCACTCCTGCTCGCTCTTGACGACTGTTGGCTCATTGGAAGACATACACACGTTCTAGCACCACGAGGAGCCCTGGAAGGAGGGCCTCCGAGTCGCGCCGGAGACCTGTTGTCGCATCGCCGAACGAGGCCCAACGGCCGTGCCGCCTGCTATATTGATCCTTACGTACACGTAAGCTTTACGAAGGATCGAGTTGCAAGACACCGCAGCGGAAGCTCAGAAGGTTGTTCCCCGTCGGCGTAGCTTCGGCGTAGACGCCGAGCATGAGCATTACCGCTGGTGGGCGCTGTCCTGTACGAGCCTCGGAATGCTGCTCGCGGCGACCAACTCGGGCACGCTGATCATCGCCCTGCCCGACCTCGAGCGCTCGCTTCACGCGAGCCTCCTGGCGCTCGTCTGGGTGATCCTCGCCTACCTGATCGCCGCCACCGTGCTCGTGCTGATGGCCGGCCGACTCAGCGATCTGTTCGGCCGCAAGCGCGCCTACGTCGGCGGCTTCCTGCTGTTCGCCCTCGCCTCCCTCGGCGCGGGCTTCTCCTCCGACGCGACGATCCTGATCCTCTGGCGGATCCTGCAGGGGATCGGCTCGGCGTTCCTGTTCGCGAACGCCGCCGCGCTGGTCACCGACGCCTTCCCGAAGCGCCAGCTCGGCCTGGCGATGGGCGCCAACACGATGATCGCGGCGGTCGGCCTCGTGCTCGGCCCGGTCCTCGGCGGCGCGCTCGTTGCGATCTCCTGGCACTGGGTCTTCTGGTTCAACGTCCCCCTCGCCCTCGGCGGCGCCCTGTGGGGAGCACTGATCCTGCGGGAGCTCGCGAAACCAGACACCATGCGGGGCTACGACGTGCTCGGCACCGGCACCTTCGTGATCGGTCTCACCGGTCTCGTCCTGGGCGTCTCCAAGGGCGGCCTCAGCGGCTGGAACGCGCCGCTCGTCGTCGGCGGCCTCGCCGCCGCCGCCGTCTTGCTCCCCGCCTGGGTGGTGATCGAGCGTCGCTCCCGCGCGCCGATGCTCGACCTGAAGATCTTCCGCAACCGCCTGTTCGCCGCCGCCAGCGCCGCCGCCTTCATCAACGGCCTCGCCCGCTTCGCGCTGATGTTCGTGTTCGTCTTCTACTACCAGGGCGCCCAGGGCAACTCACCGATCACGGCCGGTATCAAGCTGATCCCGCTGGCGCTCGGCATGTTGATCGCCTCCCCCCTGGCCGGCATCTACGCCGACCGCCACGGCTCTCGCGCCCTGGCGGCGATCGGGATGTTCGTCAGCGCCGCCGGCCTGGCCGCGATGACGACACTGCAGGTCGACACCCCCTACTGGCAGAGCGCCCTGTGGCTGGCTCTCGTCGGCGTCGGCTCGGGG
>DASWFM010000299.1:0-4149 GCA_036394235.1 Solirubrobacteraceae bacterium
CTCGCTCCCAGCGACCGCCCGTGTGCGCGAGGTGGGGCCGCGGGACGGCTTCCAGAACGAGCCCGAGGTGATTCCCACGGCCCGCAAGGTGGAGCTGATCGAGGGCCTTGCGCGGACCGGCCTTCGCCGCCTCGAGGGGACGAGCTTCGTGCGCCCCGATGTGATCCCGCAGCTCGCCGACGCCGCCGAGGTGCTCACGGCGATCGATGTACCCGCCGAGGTGAGCCTGTCCGTGCTGATCCCCAACGAGCGTGGCCTGGAGGGCGCCCTCGCCCTGCTGGCGGCGAACGAGCGCGAGCGGGGTGGGCGGGCACTCTTCGACGAGGTCAACGTCTTCCTCTCGGCCTCCGAGACCCACAACCGCAAGAACGTCAACAGATCGGTCGAGGAGTCATTGGAGGGCCTGCGCCGCGTGCTCGACCGCGCCGGTGAGGCCGGTCTGCGTTGCGAGGGGGTGATCTCGACCTCCTTCGGCTGCCCCTACGAGGGCGATGTGCCGGCCAAGCGCGTGCTGTCGATCGCCGCCGCGCTGCGCGACGCCGGCGCCGTGGAGATCGGTTTCGGCGATACCACCGGAATGGCCAACCCCCTCCAGGTCCGTGAGTTCTTCGCACGGGCCCGGGCGGAGCTGGGCGAGGTCGAGCTCACGGCCCACTTCCACAACACCCGGGGCCAGGGCCTCGCGAACGTCCTCGCCTCGCTGGAGGCCGGGATCGACTCGTTCGAGTCGAGCTTCGGGGAGCTCGGTGGCTGCCCTGTGCCGGCGGGCGCAACGGGCAATATCGCCACCGAGGACCTCGTTTCGATGCTCCACGAGATGGGCATCGAGACGGGCATCGACCTGCCCGCGCTGCTCGCCTGCTCGGTGGCGGTCGAGGAGCTCCTCGGCCGGCCGCTCGGGAGCCACACGCTCGTGGCTGGGCCCGTCGACTGGCATCGATGAGCCTGGCCTCCTGGCGGCGACGGACGCTCCGCTGAAGTCCCGGGGTGCGGCCTAGCCGGCCAGCGCCTGCTCGACCTCGCGAGCGCTCTCCCGGGCGGCCGCCACGCAGTACTCCTGCACGGCGACCTCCATCTCGAGTGTCTGGGCCAGCGCCGGCCGCGCCGAGGCGTCGATCACGCGCTTCGCGCGTCCGACCGCGATCGGGGAGTTCGCGAGCAGTTCGTCCACCAGCGCCTGCGTGGCCCCCTCGAGCTCCTCGGGCTCGACGACGCGGTTGACGAGGCCGATTCGCTCCGCCTCCTCGGCGCCGATCATGCGGGCAGTCATGATCAGCTCCTTGGCGCGTCCGAGCCCGACCACGGCCGGCAGCCTGGTCGAGCCGCCGACGTCGGGGATGATCCCGAACTTGACCTCGGGAAGACCGAGCTGCGCGTCGCTCGAGGCGATCCGCAGGTCACAGCCGAGGGCCACCTCGAGCGCCCCGCCGACGCAGGTGCGGTGGATCTGGCAGATGACCGGCTTGGTCATCTCTTCGCAGAGGTTCGCGCAGTCCAGGAAGACCTGACGGAACGGCCGCAGCATGCCGACCTTGCCGGTCGAGTCCATCAGCTCGTTGAGGTCGACGCCGGCGGAGAAGACGGGGCCCTCGCCGCGCAGCACGACGCAGTGCACAGACGGCTCCGCAGCCGCCTCGCGCAGCGCCTGGCCGAGCGCCCGCAGCAGCTCCTGGTTCATCGCGTTGCGCTTCTCCGGGCGATTCAGGACGACGTGACGGACCGGGCCGCGATCCTCGGTCAAGACGATGCTCATCGGACCCTCCTGGCGTCGGTGACCCTCGGGAGGTTATTCAGCTGAGGTCGAGGACCGTCGTGGGGGGCTGGATCGCCTCTTGCTCGCCCTCGCGCGGGACGATCGCTGTGCCGATCGCGAAGAACTCGATCGTGTGGCTGCCCCAGCCGTGGCTCTTCTCCTGAAGCTGCACGCCGACGATTCCCTCGGCGCCGATCTCCGTGGCCTCGCTCTGCATCCGCTCCATCGCCAGCTCGCGTGCGTCATACAGGGCCTGCGTGAAGTTCGAGAGCTCGACGTTGCGGCCCGTCTGTGCGATCGACTGCAGCATCCCGCGGTGGGCGACGTGGTAGACGCAGCTGCCCATCACCATGCCGACGGGACGGTGACCGGTGCGCAGCAGCGTCCAGAAGTCCTGGCCTGACAGGTCGCTCGTGAAAGGCCGGCCGTTGGGGGCGCGGTGCAGGACGCCTTCGCGGTGCTTGACCGCGGTGCCGATCGCGATGAACTCGGCCATGTCCTGTCCCCACTCGTAGCGCCCGATGTCCAGGCGCACGCCGACGACGCCGTCCGCGCCCAGCTGGTCGGCCTCCTCCTCCATCCGCGTCATCGCCAGCTGGCGCGCCGAGTACATCGCCTCGGAGAGGACCGTCATCTCCTGGCTTTTCTTCCAGCCCGCCATCTGGATGCCGAGGTGGTAGATCGAGCTTCCTACGACCAGGCCGAGCGGCTCGAAGCCGGCCTCCTTGACGAGCAGGAACTCGTTCACAGACAGGTCGGAGGTGAACAGCCCGGCGCGGTTCTGCTGCAGGCGCGCGCGCCCTGCCTCGGGCACGCCCTCCAGCGATGTCGGATCGTAGGCGCCCTGGGTCGGCTCGCTGTCGCTCATAGTGCGGTCGCTCCTTCGGTCAGGTCGATGATCGTCTTGGGGCTGGGGAACTCGTCTGCGGCGTCCTGGCGGATCGCGGTGCCGATCGCGTTGAAGCTGACGATCACCCCGTTCTGCGCGCTGCCTTGAACGCCGTGCCCGACGCGTACACCCACCACGCCGGTGGCGCCGAGGTGCGCCGCCTGGGCAGTGACGCGCGACATGACCACCTCTCGTGCCTCGTACAGGCCCTGGGTGTAATCGGACATCTCCTGGTTGCCGATGAAGCCACGCAACCCGAGCTGACCGGCGGCCCAGGACTGGATGAAGAACACCGACGTCCACGCGGTCACGCCGAGCGTCTCGATGCCCGCACGCCGAAGCTTCGCGTAGTCGGGCACAGACAACTCGGTCAGTACCGGGCGAGCCGCGCCGGCGCTTACGGCGCCGTCCCTCGCCGTCGCCGGCGGGAGTGGTCCGTTGCGCACGGCCGTGCCGATCACGACGCACTCGATCGCACCTTCGGTGAACTCCCGCGCGCCGCTCGTGATCTGCACGCCCACGACCGCGTCGGCGCCAACATGGGCGGCCTCCTCGGCGAGGCGGCTGAAGGCGCGTTCGCGCACCTCGTTCCAGGCCTGCGAGAGGGCGTCCAGCTCGTACATGAAGCCGCCCGCGTAGATCGAGGGCAGGGTGCTCGAGTAGCCGACCTGGTAGATCGAGCTGCCCATCACCTGCGCGAGCGGCTGCAGACCGAGTTCGTGGCACAGCGCGAAAGAGCCGACGGAGAGATCGGACGTAAACGCGCCTTTGCCCTCGCCGAGCTCACGCAGGCGCCGCTCGGCGCCAAGCGGGATGCCGCCTCGCTCGACGCGCTCCAGCGATTCGCGCTGCTCGCGCTCGAGTGCGTCCTGCTCGGGACCGTCGTCGGCGGGTGGCGGCTGCCGAGCGCTCATCAGGCCAGCAGACGCTCAAGCGCCGCTCTGGCCTCGTCGCTCCGCTGCGCCTCCTCGCGCAGGTCGTCGGTGAGGGCCGCTACCCACGCCTCCGGGTCGAGTGGCTCGCGCTTGATCGCGATGCCACCGCTCTGGCGTTCTCGCGAGCCTGCCACACGCCCATCTGCCACCTCCAGGCGATAGCAGCAGTCGCCGAGCTCGACCCGCACGTCGCGGACGCGCTTCGGGCCCCGGCCCAGCAGTCCGGTGCCGCGTCGTTGCACCGTCGCCCGGCCGGGCAGCGCCCGCTCGAGCTTGACGGCGAGGACCTCCAGCGACGTGGCCAGTTCCGCGCCGTCTCGCCTGAGCCCGGCCGCCATCAGGTCGAATGACTCATCTGTGGGCACGACGGGAGGCTAGCGCGGTCGTTGCCCTCGAGTGCGCGCTGCCCGGCGCGGTCGTTGCCCTCCAGGGCGCGCTGCCCGGCGCTCGGCGCCGGGATCGGGCGCCGAGCCGTGGCAGATAGGCTCCAGGGCCAACAGCCAACAGCGGATGAGGAGCAAGATGGCGCAGCAGAAGATCGAGAGTGTCGGGGTCCTGGGAGCGGGCCTGAT
>DASWFM010000300.1:0-11084 GCA_036394235.1 Solirubrobacteraceae bacterium
GAAGAGGTGGACCTGCTCGAGCTGGCGCTGGCGGATGTCGTGCTCGCCTACCTGGACCACCTCGAGCAGCGCGGCGAGCTCGACCTCGAGGCGGCAACCGAGTTCATCGTGCTGATCGCCGCGTTGCTGGAGCTGAAGTCGCGGCTGATGCTCAGCGGCGAGGAGGAGGAGCTACTCGACATCGAGCCCGAACAGGCCGCCGAGGAGCTGCTCGCGCGAATGCTCGATGCGGCCCGTTACCGCTCGGCTTCCGGATACCTGCGCGAGCAGCTCGAGGGCGAGCACGGCGTGCGCTTCCGCTCGGCGCCGCTGCCGCCCGCTCTGCGCCGGCGGATCGTCCCCGCCGAGGACGGCTCGGCGAGCCCGGACGTGCTGGGCGCTGCGATCGGGCGGCTGCTGAGCATGCCCCCCGAGATCAGCGTCCGCCACATCGGCACGCCGCGGGTCAGCGTCGCCGAGCGCCTTGCGCATCTGCGCGGCCTGCTGCGACGCGGCGCCTTCAGCTTCGAGGAGGCAGTGGCCGGAGCGGACCGCATGACTGTCGCCGTGACCCTTTTCGCGCTGCTCGAGCTCTACAAACTCGGCGAGGCCGGCTGGGAGCAGCGGGAGAGCTTCGGCGACATCTCGATCCGTGCCGCCGCCTCGCAGCCGCCGCGAGAGGCGCTCGCGCCCGCCACGCGGGTGGCCGCTAGGCTCGCGGGATGAGCAGCCCGGGGACGGAGCAGAGCCCGCCCGCGCCCGCCGCGGCAGCTGCAGCCGAGACGCCTGAGCTTGCCCGGACGGTCGAGGCGCTGCTGTTCCTCTCCTCCGACCCGCTGACCGTTGCCGAGCTCTCAGCCGCGGCGGAGGTCGGGGAGGGCGCCGTGCGCGCCGCGCTGGCTCTGCTCGCCGAGCAGTACTCCCCGGGGCTGCGCGGGATCGCCCTGCGGGAGCTCGGCGGCGGCTGGACGCTCGCGAGCGACCCGGCCGCCGAGGACGCTGCGCGTCGCCTCTTCAGCCGGCCCCGCATCGCGACGCTGACGCCGGCCCAGGCGGAGACGCTCGCGATCGTTGCTTATCTACAGCCGATCTCGCGCCCCGAGGTCGCCCGCATCCGTGGCGTCAGCGCAGACTCCGCCACCGCCACGCTGCTCGATCGCGGCCTGATCGAGGAGGCAGGCCACTCCGAGTTCGGCGCGCTGCAATACCGCACCACCACCCAGTTCCTGAAGCTCTTCGGCCTGCGCGGCCTCGAGGAGCTCCCCGACGTGGCCCGCTGGGACCCGAGCCCCGAGGAGCAGGCCGAGCTGCGCGACCGCCTGCTCCGCGCCGGCGAGGCGCGCGCCGGGGGCGAGCCGGGCTGATGCTCGAGCACCGGCGGGCATTCAGCGGCTTCTCGGTCGACAGCATCGCCGCCGCGCATGACTTCTACTCGGGCCAGCTCGGGCTCGAGGTGCAGGAGCTCGACAACGGCCTGTTGAGGCTGCATCTCGCCGATGACTACGAGGTGATCGTCTACCCCAAGCACGATCACACGCCCGCCGTCTTCACGATCCTGAACTTCTCGGTCGAGGACATCGAGCGAGCCGTCGACGAGCTCAGCGCCGCCGGCGTCGAGACGATCCGCTACCAGGGCTTCCCGCAGGATGAGCGCGGCATCTCGCGCAACCCCGGCGGACCGCCGATCGCGTGGTTCAACGACCCGGCCGGCAACGTCCTCGCCGTGCTCGAGGACGGCTGAGCCAGGACGGCCGAGAGCGTTCGGGCGCACTTGGCGCGCACCCGAACGCACTACCGCGATCGTGGCGCACTGCCACGACCGCGGCGCGTGGCTCTACGGCCTCGCCTCGAGGATCAGGTTGAAGGGCGTCTCCGTGGCGCGCCTGACGGTCGAGAAGCCGCCCTCTTTGATGACCTCGGCGAGCCGCGCCTCCCCGGCCTGGGCGCCGAGCGCCAGCCCGACCTCCTGATCCAGCGAGGCAGGCGTGCAGATCACGGTCGAGGCGCCGTAGAAGACGCGCCCGACGGGGTTGAGGTTCTCCACGACGGAATCTCCCGCGAAAGGCTCGACGATCATCCATGTGCCGTCGTCGGCGAGAGTGTCGCGGATGTGCGCCGAGGCGCCGACCGGGTCACCCATGTCGTGCAGGCAGTCGAACACGGTGACGAGGTCATAGCCCTCGCCCGGGTAGTCCTTGGCGGAGGCGACCGCGAAGCTGATGCGCTCCGCGACCCCTGCCTGCTCGGCCGCTTCGCGGGCTCGTTTGATCGAGGCGTCGTGGTAGTCGAAGCCGAAGAACTCGCTGTTCGGGAACGCTTCGGCCATGATGATCGTCGACGCGCCGTGGCCGCAGCCCACATCGGCGACCTTCGCGCCGCTTTCGAGCTTCTCTGTCACGCCGTCCAGCGCCGGGATCCATTCCGCCACCAGGTTCCCCCGGTAGCCCGGACGGAAGAACCGCTCGGTGCCCCGGAACAGCCGGTGGTCGTGCTCGTGCCAGCCCATCCCCTCGCCGCTGCGGAACGCCTCCACGATTCTGTCCTCATCCGCGTAGAGCGACGCAATCGACTCGTACACGCCGAGGATGTAGAACGGGCTGTCTTCGTCAGCGAGCGCGAGGGCTTGCTCGTTCGGGAGCGTGTAACGGTCGCTGTCGGGGTCGTAGGTCACGTAGCCCCCCGCGGCCTGGTTTCCGAGCCACTCCCGTACGCTGCGCTCCGCGACTCCGGAACGCTCGGCGAGCTCCTCCGAGCTCAGCGGCCCCGCGCCGGCCATCGCCTTGTAGAGCCCGAGCTTCTCGCCCATCACCATCAATGGCGCGCTGATGATCGCGCCCATGTCTGTTACGGCTTGGCCCATGAAGGCTTCGAGCTTCGCCTCATCGATGTCCGTGGTGCTCATTTCACTTCCCCCAAGTTCGAGTTGCAGGCGCGGCACCGACACGACGCCAGCCCCCCTTCAAGCCGGCACCTTGGTGCCGCCCTGAAGAAGCTACCACCACGCTTCCAGCCGCGAATAGATCTCAGGCCGCGGCCCGCGCCGCCAGCTGCCCGCAGGCGGCGTCGATGTCGCGCCCGCGGGTCAGCCGCACCGTGACCGGCACACCGCGCGATTCGAGCGCCGCGCGGAAAGCCGCGATCGAGTCTCGCCCGGAGCCCTGGAACTCCGAGCCGCTGGGATTGAAGGGAATCAGGTTGACCTTGAAGACCGGCTTCTCCTGATGCGCGGCCTCCGTCAAAAGGCTCGCGAGCGCGAGCGCCTGCTCGTAGCGGTCGTTGATGCCGGCGAGCATCACGTACTCGACGAACACGCGGCGCCGCCGCCGGGCGTGGAAGGAGCGGCAGGCCTCGATCACATCACGCAGGGGGTAGCGCTCGTTGACCGGCATCAGCTCGCTGCGCAGCGATTCCTCGGCGGCGTGCAGGGAGAGCGCGAGGCGCACCGGCATGTCGCAATCGGCGAGCCGTTCGATCCCGGGGATCCAGCCGACCGTGGAGATCGTCGTGCGGCGATGGGTCACGCCGATCTCGGGCAGCCGCTCGCAGGCGCCGAGAACGGCATCCAGGTTCAGCATCGGCTCGCCCATGCCCATGAACACGCAATGGTCGATCGCTTCGACACGGCGGAAGTGAAGGGCCTGCTCGAGGATCTCCGAGGCCGTCAGGTTGCGCGCGAACTTCATCGCGCCGGTCGCGCAGAAGCGACATGTCAGCGGGCACCCCGACTGCGAGGAGACGCAGATCGAGCGTCGAGGAGAGGCGGCGTGCGAGCTGCCCTGGCGGCCGGAGTAGCGCATCAACACGGCCTCCACGGCCCGTCCGTCGGCAGTCTCGAACAGCGCCTTGACGGTGCCGTCGCGCGCGGTCGCCTCCGTCTTCATCTGAAGGCAGGAGAATCCCAACCGCTCCGCGAGCTGCGAGCGCAATGCCGCCGGCAGGTCGGTCATCTGCTCGAAGCTCTCGGCCCCACGGGCCGTCCACGCCCACACCTGGCGGGCGCGAAAGGCCGGCTCGCCCAGCTCGGCGAGGATCGTGTCGAGTCGTTGCAGGTCCATCAGGAGGCCGGGCGCCCGCTCACAGGCGAGTCGGGCCCGGCCCCCTATGGTTGCAGCCGATGACGGCGATCCCGGATCGCGGCCCGTGAGGCTCGCCAAGCGCCTCGCCCACGCCGGCGTAGCCTCGCGGCGGGCGGCCGAGCAGATCGTGGGCGAAGGGCGCGTTCGGGTCGCCGGCGAGATCGTCACCGACCCGGCGCGGGACGTCGCCGAGGACACGGAGGTGACGGTCGACGGCGCCCTCTTGGGCGGTCCCGAGCGGCGAGTCGTCTACGCGCTCAACAAGCCCGTCGGGGTGCTCTCCACGGCGCGCGACACGCACGGGCGCAAGACCGTCACCGAGCTGATCGAGGCGTCCGGAGCGCGCCTCTACCCGGTCGGTCGTCTCGACGCCGACAGCGCCGGGCTGATCCTCCTGACCAACGACGGCGAGCTCGCGAACCGCCTCACCCACCCCCGCTACGAGGTTCCGAAGATCTACCGCGTGAAGGTCGCGGGTGGGCCCGTCGGAGAGGCCGCCCTGCGGGTGCTCCGCGCGGGGGTCGAGCTCGACGACGGCCCGACGGCGCCCGCGCGCGTGCGCTCGCTCGGGCCGGGCGAGATCGAGATCACGATCAGCGAAGGACGCAACCGCCAGGTGCGGCGGATGTGTGAGGCGATCGGCCATCCGGCACGGGAGCTGACCCGCGTGGCCTTCGGCTCGTTGCGTCTCGGCTCGCTCGCGCCCGGCGCGTACCGGCGCCTCAGCGCCGCCGAGATCGATCGGCTGCGCCCTCCGGCGCTCTCATAGAATCGCCGCCATGCAACTGTTCGCATTGCGGGGAGCCATCAACGTCGAGCACAACGACGCCGCTGAGATCCTCGCGGCCACGACCGAGTTGATGGAGGCGATCATGGAGCGCAACGGCCTGCGCCCCGACGCCGTCGTCAGCTGTGTCTTCACGGCCACCCGCGACCTCGACGCAGAGTTCCCGGCCGTCGCGGCGCGGGCCGTTGGCTTCGAGCGCGTGCCGCTGCTGTGTGCCCAGGAGATCCCGGTCCCCGGCTCGATGCCGAAGGTGATCCGCGTGTTGCTCCACTACCGCGCCGAAGACGATCACGCGCCCGAGCACGTCTACCTGCGCGAGACGCGCGCGCTTCGCGCCGACCTGCACGCGGCACAATAGGGCCATCGCGATCGAGTTCTCAGAGCGGATCGGAAGGATCCCTGTTTATCCCGCGGCCGGCGGCTACGCCAAGCAGGCGGAGCTGGCGTTGCTGGCGAGCAACGAGTCGCCGTTCCCGCCGCTGCCGGCCGTGCGCGACGCGATCGGCGCCGCGATCAATCACCTGAACCGCTATCCCGACCCCTCCAACACGGTGCTCAAGACCCGCCTGTCCGAGCGCTACGACGTGCCGATCACTCGAATCGCGATCGGCAACGGCTCCTGCGACGTGCTGCTGGCCGCCGGCGAGGCGCTGCTCGAGCCCGGCGCGGAGCTCGTCTACGCATGGCCGTCCTTCTCGATATATCCCCACCTCGCCGCCGCCTCCGGGGCGCGGGCGCTGACGGTGCCGCTCGATTCACAGCAGCGCCACGACCTGCCGGCGATGCTCCGCGAGGTGACCGTCGCGACGCGCCTCGTGATCGTCTGCAACCCCAACAACCCGACCAGCACGGCGCTGCCGCTCGGCGAGATCCGCGCGTTTCTGGAGGAACTTCCCGCGCACGTCTGCGTGATCCTCGACGAGGCCTACTGCGAGTACAACCTGCTCGAGGACCCGGACGCCTCCCTCGACCTGCTCGACGCCCACCCGAACCTCGTGCTGCTGCGGACCTTCTCGAAGGTCTACGGCCTGTGCGGGCTTCGCGTCGGCTTCGCCCTCTGCGGCTCGGAGGAACTTCCCCGCGCGCTCGACCAGGTCCGCCAGCCGTTCTTCTGCAACGCGCTCGCGCAGGCTGCTGCCGTCGAGGCGCTCGCCCACCATGATGCCGTGATCGACCGCGTCACCCGGACGATCGCCGAGCGCATCTCCGTCGATGAGCGGTTGCGGGCGATGGGCCTCGATCCTGCGGCCTCGCAGGCCAACTTCTGCTGGATCCCACTCGGCGCCGAGCGCGACGAGCAGCAGATCATGAAGGGCCTGCTCGACCGCGGCATCCTCGTTCGCGGCGGCACGGCGCTCGGCAGCGAGGAGCCCGCGCTGCGCGTCACCTACGGCCTGCCCGAGCAGAATCGTCGCTTCCTCGACGCGCTCGAGGAACTGCTGTAGGGCTCCGCAGCGAGGAGCCCACTCGCGGTCTGCGCCGGACGCACCTTTACTACGTGTGACCCGTCTGCTACAAACGAGGCAGAACGACCGATGAGCGCGACCGCGAAGCAGATCCGCAGCGCCTCCCTCGACTATTCCTGGTCGTTCACTTCCGCCTGGCGATTTAGCTAGGCGCCAGGGACCGGCGCCCGTCGTGAGCGGGCCCGTCCCCCGAGTCCCCTGCCGGGACCAGGCGCCGCCCCCTCGGGCGCTCCACGCGCCCCCACCTCACGGCCTCGTCGCGCGACGAGGCGAAGCCCAGGCCTAAGATTTCCGGACGTCGGTGAAAGGATGACTTGATGATGATCGTGATGAAGGAGACCGCCACGGAGGAGGAGGTGGAGGCGGTCGTCGAGAGGATCGAGAGCGCAGGCGCTCTCGCCCACCGAATACGCGGCGCACGCCTCAACGTGATCGGGGCGATCGGCGATGTCGAGCAGGACGTGAGCCTCGAGAGCCTCGGCCTCGAGGGGCAGCCCGGCGTGGACCGCGTGGTGCCGATCCTCAAGCCATACAAGCTCGCCTCCGCGCAGATGACGCACGGCGAGCGGACAGTGCTCGAGATCGGCGGGCGCAAGGTCGGCGGTCAGAGCTTCGCGCTGATCGCGGGGCCCTGCACGGTCGAGTCCCGCGAGCAGACGATGGTCACGGCGCGAGCGGTGAAGGACGCCGGCGCCACGCTGCTGCGAGGCGGCGCCTACAAGCCGCGCACGAGCCCCTACGCCTTCCAGGGACTCGGCCAGGAGGGCCTGCGGCTGCTGGCCGAGGCGAAGGCCGAGACCGGCCTGCCGATCGTCACCGAGTTGATGGACATCGCCGACATCGACGCGGTCATGGAGGTGGCCGACGTCGTGCAGATCGGCGCGCGCAACATGCAGAACTACCCGCTGCTGGCCGAGGTCGGCCGCTCTGGCCGCCCGGCGCTGCTGAAGCGCGGACTGTCCTCGACGCTCGACGAGCTGCTGATGGCCGCCGAGTACATCCTCAAGGAAGGCAACCCGAACGTGATGCTCTGCGAGCGCGGCATACGCACCTTCGAGAACGCCTACCGCTTCACGTTGGATCTGATGGCGGTGCCGGTGCTCAAGGAGCTCTCGCATCTGCCCGTGATCGTCGACCCGAGCCACGCCGCGGGGCGCCGAGAGCTCGTCACGCCGCTGTCGCTCGCGGCCGCCGCGGTCGGCGCCGACGGGATCATCGTCGAGGTGCACCCGGACCCCGACCAGGCGATCTGCGACGGCCCCCAGCAGCTGCGCACCGAGGATTTCGCGGCGTACGCCCAGGCCGTGGCGCAGGCAGCCGCGCTGGCGGGCAAAGCGCTCGCCGGGAGGGAGCCGGTTCTTGCCTGAGATACCCGGCGCCGGACTGCGTCCGGCCGACTACGTCCGCGACAGCCGCATCGCGCGAGTGGTTCCGCTGCTCGCGCCCGCTGCGCTGCTCGAGGAGCTGCCCCTGAGCAGCGAGCACGCGGAGGTCGTGATCCGAGGCCGCCGCGACGTTCAAGGGATCCTGGAGCAGACCGATGACCGCCTGCTGCTGATCGTCGGTCCCTGCAGCGTGCACGACCCGGACGCGACGCTCGAGTACGCCGCGAGGCTGGGGCAGCTGGCCCGCGACCTGAGCAGCGAGCTGCTGATCGCGATGCGCGTGTACTTCGAGAAGCCGCGGACCACGACCGGCTGGAAGGGGCTGATCAACGACCCGCATCTCGACGGCTCGGGCGACGTCAACGCCGGCCTGCATCTCGCGCGGCGCGTGCTCCTCGGCGTGCTCGACACGGGCCTCCCGGTCGGCTGCGAGTTCCTCGACCCGATCACGCCGCAGTACATCGCCGACGCGGTCTCGTGGGGTGCGATCGGGGCGCGCACGACCGAGAGCCAGATCCACAGGCAGCTCGGATCAGGGCTCTCGATGCCGGTCGGCTTCAAGAACCGCACCGACGGCAACGTCCAGGTGGCCGTGGACGCCGTCCGCGCGGCGTCGGAGCCGCATGCCTTTGCCGGCATCGACCCGAACGGCACGCCGGCGATCCTCTACACGCGCGGCAACGCCGACTGTCACGTGATCCTGCGCGGGGGCAAGGGCGGGCCCAACTACGAGGCCCCGAGCGTGGGCGCGGCGCTCGAGCTGCTCGAGAGCGCGCAGCTGCCGAGGCGCCTGATGGTCGACCTCAGCCACGACAACAGCGGCAAGGACCCCGGGCGCCAGCCGGCGGTGGCGGCGGACGTGGGCAGGCAGGTCGCAAGCGGGAACAACGCGATCGTCGGCGTGATGCTCGAGTCGTTCCTGGTGGCCGGCCGCCAGGATCTGCGTGCCGGCGCCGAGCTCTGCTACGGCCAGTCGATCACCGACGGGTGCATCGGCTGGGAGACGACGGTCGAGGTGCTGGAGGGGTTGGCAGAGTCCGTCCGCGATCGCAACACCTCCCGGGCGCAGCCGGCGCCGCGCTGAGCGGATGCGGATCGCAGTCCTCGGCGTCGGGCTGATCGGCGGCTCGATCGGCCTCGCCGCCCGCGGCCGCGCCGGAGCCGAGGTCTGCGGTTACGACCCCGATCCGGCCGTCCGCGCCCGCGCGCTCGAGCTGGGCGCCCTCGACAGCGAGACCGCCAAGCTGGCGGATGCCGTGCGCGGCGCCGCCGCGGTGTTCGTCGCGGCCCCCGTGGGGGCGCTGCAGCGGACCGTTGCAGAGGCGCTCGCTGCAGCCGGCCCCGACTGTGTCGTCAGCGACGTCGGCTCCACCAAGCGGGTCCTCGCCGAGGCCTCAGTGGATGAGCGCTTCATCGGCGGCCATCCACTGGCCGGCGCCGAGACGGCGGGCGTCGAGCACGCCCGTGAAGACCTCTTCGAGGGCGCTCGCTGGTACCTCACGCCGGCCCGTGAGAGCACCGCCGGCGTGCTGTATGAGCGCCTGCACGCGCTGCTGCGGCGCTTCGGCGCCCACCCGGCGGCGATCGACGCGGCCACCCACGATCGCCTGATGGCGAACATCTCGCACCTGCCACATGTGCTCGCCAACCTGCTCGCCGCGCAGGCCGCCGGTCTGCTGGACGGCGAGAGCGGCGAGGGGAGTGAGGGCCGTGACGGCGAGCGCCTGGCGCCGGTCGGGCCGAGCCTTCGCGATGCGATTCGGGTCGCCGGCGCCAACAGCAGCATCTGGACCGACATCTACACGACGAACGCCGATGCCCTGCTGGCGGCGATCGATGAGCTGTCGGGGCGCCTCGGGGAGGTGCGGGCGATGCTGGAGGCGGGCGACGGGGGCGCGGTGGAGCGCTGGATCGAACGCGCGCGGCTCGATCGCGACGCGCTGCTCGGCACCGGCAGCGCGGGAGCCGCTATGCAGGAGCTGAGAGTGCACGTCCCCAACCGTCCCGGCGTGATCGCGCAGATCGCGCTGGCGCTGGGAGAGGGCGGCGTCAACATCGGCGACCTCGCGCTCTCCCCCTCACGGGACAACAGCCAGGGGGTCGTCTCGCTGTGGATCGGCGGCGAGGGGCAGGCGGCGCGGGCCGGGGAGCTCGTCGCGGGCCTCGGCTTCACCGTCGTGCGAGCATGATGCGCCCTGCCGTGGAAGCAACCATCTAGATGAACCTCCGCTTCGAGCCCGCTGGGCCCCTCTCGGGCACCCTCATCCCACCCGCCGACAAGTCGATCTCCCATCGCGCCGCGCTGCTCGGCGCGATGTCCTCGGAGCCCGTGAGGATCGCGAACTACCTGCACGCGGCCGACACGACCTCGACGCTCGAGGCGGTCCGTGCGCTCGGAGCGCTCGTCGAGGAACGCGACAAAGATCTGGTGATCCGCGGCACGGGCCTGCGCGACGCGCATGCGCCGGAAGCGCCGATCGACGTCGGCAACGCCGGCACGCTGCTGCGCCTGCTGCCGGGCTGGCTCGCCGCGCAGGAGGGCCGTGCCTTCACCGTCGACGGGGACGAGTCGATCCGGCGACGGCCCGTCGACCGCATCGCGGAGCCGCTGGGCCTGATGGGCGCCGAGCTCGAGCCGACCGGCGGGCGCTTCGCGCCGCTGACGATCCGTGGGCGTCACCTGCGGTCGGTGTCCTACGAGCTCGACGTCGCGAGCGCACAGGTGAAGTCCTGCGTGCTGCTCGCGGGGCTCGCCGCCGACGGGGCGACCACCGTCGGCGAGCCGAGCCGCAGCCGCGATCACACCGAGCGGATGCTGCTGCGGGCGGGCGTCTCGATCCACCGCAACGGCCGCCACGTCACCGCCGTCAACACCGATGAGCTCCAGCTGGAGGAGGTCACGGTCCCAGGTGATCCCAGCTCCGCGGCGTTCCTGATCGCCGCCGGCGTGCTGGTGCCGGGCTCGCGCCTGCTGCTCGCGGACGTGGGCGTCAACTGGACCCGTACGGGCTTCATCCGGATCCTGCGACGGATGCGCGGGATCGTGCTGGGCGACCTCGAGCAGGAGAGCGAGGAGCTGACCGCCGAGGAGCCGGTGAGCGACCTCGACGTCGCGCACGGCGCGCTCGAGGGCACGACGGTCGAGGCTTCGGAGGTGCCGCTGGCGATCGACGAGCTGCCGCTGGTCGCGCTGCTCGGCTGCTTCGCCGAGGGCGAGACGGTCGTGCGGGGCGCCCAGGAGCTTCGCGTCAAGGAGTCCGATCGGATCGCCGGCGTGGTCGAGGGGCTGCGCGGGCTGGGAGCCGAGATCGAGGCCACCGAGGACGGTTTCGCGGTGACGGGCAACGGTGGCCTGCGCGGCGGCACGATCGACAGCCGCGGCGACCACCGC
>DASWFM010000301.1:0-3956 GCA_036394235.1 Solirubrobacteraceae bacterium
CAGAGCGCCCCGGCCCCCACGGAAACCACGCCCCCCGCGGAAACACCGGCGCCCACGACGACGTCTCCCACGCCCACGGCGACCACGGGGACGCCTCCGCCCGCCTCCTCCCCCGCCGCGAAGCCCACCAGCCTCCCGCTCGCCGCCGACCCCGGCGGCCAGCTCGCGTTCGACACCAAGACGCTGACCGCGAAGGCCGGGACGGTGAGCATCGTGATGGCGAACATGTCGCCGATCGAACACAACGTCACGGTCGCCGAAGGCAGCAAGGTGCTCGGGGCGACGCCGACATTCGTCGGCGGGTCCAAGACGCTGACGTTGAAGCTGAAGCCCGGGAAGTACGTCTTCTACTGCTCGGTCCCGGGCCATCGGCAGGCGGGCATGGAAGGCACGATGACGGTCTCTTCATGAAGCTCTACGTCTGCTGGGGCACCTTTCCGACGCCGCGACCCGGCGGGCATCCGTGCGCGAACGCCTACCACGCGTTGAAGGACGCGGGCCACGACCCCGAGGTGATCCGCTCCTACGGGTTGGCGCCGCTGCCGGGCGTGTTCAACCAGGCTCGGGGGAGGCGGGAGGTCCAGGAGCTGACCGGCAACCGCTGGGTGCCGACGCTCCTGCTCGACGACGGTACCGTCGTCGACGGCTCGCGCGAGATCGCCGGCTGGGCGCGCGGCAACCCGGCGTAGCTCTCGAGCGGCTCGCTCGTAGCGGCCGAGCCGAGCCTGCGGGCGAGCAGTTCGTCGAGCTCCGCGTCTGCCTGTGCGGCCACCCTCGCCATCGCCAGCACCATGATCGCAACGGACACCAGCACGGCTGCTCCACTGATCCCGATGACGGCAATTACACCCAAGTGACCTCCCCACCCGTCCCGCAAGTCAGCGTCCCACAGCCCGCGGACGTGACCACCGCGGCGACGGTCGTCGGCTCCTGCACTAGATTTCTCCGCGGGAGGCATGTTGTCCTCCCCGCGAACCAAGACAGACGGGAGATCTCGATGGACGTCCTTGCCAGACTCGACCGGGCGCGCGCCGCCACCGATGTGCTGCAGCACCCCTTCTACCGGCGCTGGAGCGCCGGCGAGCTCAGCAGCGAGGAGCTCGGCCGCTACGCGGGCCAGTACCGTCACGCGGTCGTCGCGCTGGCCGACGCCTCCGACGACGCCGCCCGGAACGGCGGTGTTCACGCCGAGGGCCTCGCCGAGCATGCCGCCGAGGAGCGCGCCCACATCGCGCTGTGGGACGGCTTCGCCCGCGCCTTTGGCGCGCCCGAGGACGCCGCGCCGCTGGCCGGGACGGCCGACTGCGCGACCGCCTGGCGGGCAGGGGACGATCTGCTCGAGCGTCTCGCCGTGCTGTACGCGATCGAGGCCTCCCAGCCGGCGATCTCGCAGACGAAGCTCGAGGGCCTGCGGGCTCACTACGGCGAGGTCCGCGAAGGTCCCGCCACCGAGTACTTCGCCGTGCACGCCACCCGCGACGTGGAGCACGCGGAGGCGGCGGGGAGGCTGATCGAGGAGCTGCTGGCGGCGTGTCCGGACCCCGCCGCTCGCGGCGAGCGGATGGTCGCCCGCGCGGAGGACGCGTTGCGCGGCAACTGGCGGCTGCTCGACGACGTCGAAGCGGCGTAGCAGCGCCGGCTCGCGCGACCGTCCCTCAGCGAGGCGGCCGCGCGGGCCCCGCGAGCCGCCACGCGAACAGCACAGCCGCGACCGAGGTCGCGAGATTGAGGCTCGAGACGCCCCTGCGCATCGGGATCCGCAGGCGCCCGTCGGCGCGGTGAAGCAGGTCGGCGCTGAGGCCATCGCGCTCGGTGCCGAAGGCGAGGATCGCTTCGGCCGGCAGCGCGGCAGGGTCGAGATCCTCGCCTTCCGGGTCGAGTGCGAGCAGTGGCCGGGAGAGGCCGTCGAGTGCCGCCGGCGAGCTCAGGCGGATCACGGGCAGCGCGTAGTGAAGCCCGGCCGAGCCCCGTAGCGCATCGGGGTGCCAGGGGTCGTGGCTGCCGGTGCTGAGGACCGCCGCCGCGTCGGCGCCGGCGGCGACCCGCACGCAGGCACCGATGTTGCCGAGGTCCCGGGGGTTCTCGAGCAGCACGATCGGAGCGCGCTCGGGCGAGGCGAGAACCGCTGCCGCGTCGGCGTGGGGGCGATCTGCGAGCGCGATCACACCGGTGGTGGGCGGCAGCGGAGCGAGACGGTCGAACAGCTCTCCGTCGACCTCGCGGGCGGAGCGGAGATCCCCGGCGATGTCCGGCGCGAGGCGCTCCGCGAGGCGTTCGAGCGCGGCGGCGTCCCTGGTCACGAGCTCCTCCAGGTGCGCGCCGAAACGCAAGGCGTGCTTGACGGGATGGAACCCTTCGAGCACCGCCAGGGCCGGATCCCGTCGCGCGCGACCGAAGCGCGGGATTAGCGATCCGTCACGCACCGCGCCGATGATCGCAGGCGCGCTAGCCTGTTGGCCGATCGGCTTGAAGCTAGACGGAATCCACCACATCAGCGCGATCACCGGCGACGCCCCGGGCAACGTCGAGTTCTACACAGGCGTGCTGGGCATGCGCATGGTCAAGCGCACCGTCAACCAGGACGAACCCGCGGTCTACCACCTGTTCTACGGCGACGAGAACGGCTCGCCGGGCATGGATCTCACGTTCTTCGAGTACCCGGGAGCGGCGCCTGGTGTTGCCGGCGCCGGGATGGTCCACAGAATCGTCTGGAGGGTCGCCTCGCCCGAGACGCTTCAGTTCTGGAAGGAGCACCTCGAGAGCCACGGCGTCGCGGCGGAGATGCGCGCCGATGCGCTGCTGTTCGCGGATCCCGAGGGCCTCGAGCACGAGCTCGTCCTCGACGTCACCGACGACCGTCCGCTGTCCGCCGCTTCGCCGGAAATCCCCGCCGAACACGTCCTGCTCGGATTCGACGGGGTTCGCGCCTACAGCGCGGAACCACCCCGCAGCGAGCGGCTGCTCGCCGAGACGCTCGGCTTCTCGCGTCGCGGCGGCGAGACGTGGGAGGTACGCGGTCCCACCCGCGGCAGCACCTACGCGTACGATCCCGCGCCGCCGGAGATCAACCGCCGCCAGGGAGCGGGCTCGGTCCACCATGTGGCCTTCGCCGCCCAGCTCGAGGAGATCGAGCAGTGGCGCACGCTGATCGCCGAGGCGGGCGCTCGGCCTACACCCGTGATCGAACGCTTCTACTTCAAATCTGTGTACTTCCTGGAGCCGAGCGGAGTGCTGTTCGAGATCGCGACGATCGGCCCCGGCTTCACGATCGACGAGGACCAATCGCACCTCGGCGAGCGACTCTCGCTGCCCGCGCCCTTCGAGCCGATGCGCGAGCAGCTCGAGCGCACCTTGAGGCCGCTGCCCTACCCGCCGGCCTGGCGGAAGGTTCCCGCCGCGGGCTGAGGAGCGGCCGGGCACCAGCGCGCCGGGACGGCCGCGGGCGTTTGGTCAGGTCCAACCGTTCGGCGCCGTGGACTCTGCGAAGAGTCCACGCGCCCGCTTGCCGTGCTCAGGTCTCGCCGCGGCGACCCGATAAGAGCGTATGAACGGCGGGGACGATCGGGGGATCGTCGACCAATCGGCGCTGCGGATGCGCGAGGCGACCTTCGCTGCGGGCGTGTGGCTGACCTACGTCGTGTGCGGCGCGGCTGCCCTCTACATAGGGCTCACCTGGGAGCGCCCCCACCGCCTGCTGATCTCGCTGCTGTTCGGCTCGGGCCTGGCCGGGGCGGCTGTGATCTCCCGGCTGCCCCGGGCGCGTATCGTGCGCAGCCGTTACCGCGAGGCCTTCTTCTTCGCCTGGTCTGTGATCGACCTCGCGCTGATCGTCGCGGCGGCGTCCGCCGACGGCGGCACGAACAGCCCGCTGGCGCTGGTCCTGTTCGTGCCGGTCGTGTTCGCCGCGATGTCATATCCGCTCGCGTCGGTCGTGATCGTCGGCGGGCTCTCGGTGG